>CAVOCL010000100.1:0-7134 GCA_963694185.1 Dehalococcoidia bacterium | reverse complement strand
CATCGCAACCAACTCGGCGCGTCCTTCGAGATCGGTCGAAACATTCTTCTCGACATACTCCATCTTACGAAGTGAAAGGAACCCTTTCACCATTTCGCAAGAACCTCAGAAGTTGGATGAATAGACGGTTATTTGTGCTGATTGGCTATCTGTCATTTGGAATCCACCAAGCGTAAGCAGATATCAATCTATCTGCCACCCGGACGCGAGACTAGCGCACTCCGTCCTGCGGGGCATACCCAAGCACGTCTTTCGCGTGAGCATTGTCACGGAACAGCTTCCGATTATCGGAAGTGGCCCAGAAAATATCGAACTTAAGTTCCGCGGGAGCCTCAATGATTTTGATAGTGAGTTGCTGAATGTCGCGATAGCTCGACCAGTTCGCCTGACCTCGACCCGGACCAGCTTTATCGACGGGGCCGCAACTGCTAATACGCAAATTGATAACCGATAGGGCAGTGGTCGCCGCGTAGTATCGACCCAAATCTTCACCGAACAACTTTGTCACGCCATACAGACTCACTGGTTTTGGCTCTGAGAATTCGTTGACCATCTGCCATGAATCGGGAATTTCGACATCTTCAGTCGAAACCAGGCTCTTGTAGGGCTCTTCCAGCTCGTACCCGTTCGCAGTCGCCCCCGAGCTCGCAAGAATTACTCGTGATACTCCGGCCTGCCTCGCCACCTCAAGCACGTTGTAAGCACCGATGATGTTGTTTTGCAGCATCGAATCCCACCCGGCGTTCATCCCTGCGTCGCTGCTCATGCCGCCATCGGCAGCCAGATTAAGCACTACATCGATGCCTTCAAACGCAGGGCGCAACGATTCGATGTCGGCGATATCGGCCTTGAAAACTCGCTCACCAGGAAGTCCGTCCACGCCACTCCGAGAAAGTGCGCTGATCGTGTATCGCTCCTCCAACGCTGGTCGCAGCGCCTGACCGACAACGCCGTTCAGACCGGTGATCAACAGCTTTAACTTTTCTTCTGACAAATTCGATCTCCAAAAAATAGGTTGAATACAAATGGTGTGCTGACGATGCGATCTAGATGAGGATGATCAACCACACTGCTACCGCGGAAATGAGCGAAACAAGTACCGCGGCAGAACCGAGGTCTTTTGCTCGCTTCGAGAGTGGGTGTTGTTCGGGTCCAATACGATCGATAGTCGCTTCAATTGCTGAATTGATCAGTTCGACAACAAGCACGATCGCAAGCGAACCGATCAATACCGCTCGTTCAACACTGTGGTCGGTGAGCATAATCGCGGCAATCACGCCGATGATCATGATGATCAACTCTTGCTGAAATGCTCGTTCCGAATTAACAGCAGCAGCAAGGCCACTCAGCGAGTTGCCGATTGCATTTATCAATAATGATGGATTGACCAGCTTGAGAATTCGAATCATGCGCATCTGTATACAGGTCTACCAACACAAATGAAACCCGTACCCCGTTTGTTGCTCTCCAATTCTGAGAGTGAAAAATGTCGTACGAAAGTCTGATGTTTTCCAACTAACTAAGGCTGATCGATGGATATAAAATTGGTGCAGTCGGAATCGCTCCTATTAAGGAGATTTATTCATGACGACTCGACTTCGCTGGTTTTTAATACTTTCAGCGCTATTGATTGCAGTTGCATTCGGTGCCTGTGGTGGAAGTGAAGAACCGGTCGCCCAAGATTCGTCCACATCTGAAATTGTCCCGACTGCGAAAATACCGGCACTTACTTCCACATCTGTACCTGCGACTTCAACACCCCGCCCGACATCGACCGTCGTTCCATCGTCAACACCGCCGGCTGCAGCAACTTTGGCACCGACCGCCACCGGCCCCGTACTTCAGTCCACCGCAACCGCAGTGCCGACCGCTGTGCCTACATCTAGGGCAGTCCCAACTGCAGTGCCAACATCAACTCCTGTTCCAATCGTGACGCCAACTCTAGGGCCACCTACCCCAACACCCACGGCCACGCCGATCGGTTACTCAGCTTTCACTGGCAGCGGCACCGTAGAAACAGAATCGTTCACATCACCCTCACGGCTTCCGTGGCTCGTTGAGTGGGAGGCAAAAGGAACGGCTGCCAACTCGATCGAAATTTTCCTGATGGATCCTGAAAGCGGGACGGAAGTCAATATGATTGTCGACGACTCGGGAACGGGACAGATAGGCGGAGCCAATCTCGTGCAGGGGAATATCGGAACTTTCTATCTGCGGGTTGAAGGACCAGATGCAGGGTGGGAAATCTGGATATACCAGGATTTTAGGTAGGGCAAAAGCCGCTCAGTCCATCGGGCCAATCCAGCCGGTTACACCGCCGTCGGCAAGCAGCTCACTGCCTGTCACGTACTTCGCTTCGTCTGAAGCCAAAAACAGAATTGGTCCTGCGATATCCGATGCATCCGCGACCCTGCCGAGCGGAACTCGTTTAGCGAGCCGTTCCGACCATTCATCGTTGAATGCGCTCGCTGTAAATGGTGTGAGCGTCCACCCGGGTAAAACGCAGTTGACCCGGATGTTGTCGGGGCCGTACTGCACGGCTGCAGACCGAGCGAAGTGGGTCATTCCCGCCCTCGAAGTCGCGTAGGCGTTGGCCTGATCACGCACCACCCGAGCCATCATCGACGATATCAACACGATCGAACCGCCCCCGCTGGCACGCATCGGCTCAACCACCGAACGTGTGCCAAGAAACATGCCCATATTGGTCACGTCCATGACGTTTTTCCACTTGTCGACATCGGTAGTAGCGATAGTTTCACCGCGGTCCGGAATACCCGCCGCCATGATCATAATGTCGAGCCGTCCGTACTTAGAAACAGTCATTTCCACCGCCGTAAGCCAGTCCGATTCCGATGTCACGTTCAGGTGCACATAATCGGCTTCCAACCTGGCGCTCTTCATTTTCTCAACCGATCGTTCACCGGCCTCATCATCGATATCCGCGATGACGACCTTCCCACCATTCCGGGCGATCTCCAGCGCTGAAAGGCCTGCAAACCCAAGCAGCCGACTTTCATCAGCGTTTGCACCACCAACAACCAGAGCCACTTTGCCTTCGAATCTTGCTTTCATGGCGATTCCTAAACTGCCTAAACCGGCGGGTGCAAATTGTGAAAGTCGGTTGCGCTTTCGAACGCGTCGCCAACCCCAACCAGCAGCGGCTCAGCCAAATGATGACCAGAAAATTGGAGTGAAACCGGCATGCCAGATGAATCGAGCCCACATGGCAGGGCTATTGTCGGGAGACCGGCGAAATCGAATGGCACAGTGAACCGACTATCCCACGGATCACGATTCGTCGGGATGGGACCGTAGAGTGTTTCGCGAGAAACTGGATACGACGCTTTCGAAGTCGAAGGCCCAGCGAGCACGTCGACGCCACTCATTGTGTTTCTCAACCCGCCGTTCAGAGCCAATCGTAAGCTGTGCGCCTTTGCGTAGTCTGTGGCCGAATGAGCATTTCCGTTTTCTAGCCACTCTCGAAAAAATGGCCCGTACTCGGCGGCGCGAGAAGGGAACGTTGCGGAGTGTGCCATTGCCGCCTCTGTTGAACAAATCACCGTCCAAGCATCCATTGCCTCACGCATAACGTCGGGCAGCTTCACTTCGACAATCTCAGCGCCAAGCCCTTCCATAACCTTCACACCTTGCTCTACGGCTTTTGCGAACGACGATTCCATGCCAGAAGTTGCGTAATCCTCATCCCACCCGATTTTCAGTCCACTAACACCTTTACCAATCTCGGAAAGCATGTCGGGAACTTTGTGCGAAAGCGTGGTGGGATCGTTCGGGTCGATTCCCGATATCGCCTGAAGCATTATTCCAGCGTCGGCTGCCGACCTAGTTAGTGGGCCGACATGATCGAGAGATTCGGCAAGATCTAGCACGCCAAAACGGCTAACTCGCCCCCAGGTTGGTTTCAGTCCAACCGTGCCGCATACAGCGGCTGGATGACGGATAGACCCACCCGTATCGCTGCCCAGCGTGCCGTACGCCAGCCCGGCTGCCGTCGCGGAGCCAGAGCCGCTTGATGATGACCCCGCCCAGTGAGAAGGCCGCCATGGATTTTCTGGAATTTGGAGCTTGGGGTTGTAACCGCCCATTGCCCCTTCGGTCATGTTCAGCTTGCCCAGAGAAACTGCGCCAGCCTCATGAAGCTTGCATACAACGGTCGCATCATGGTCGGGAATGTTGTCGGCAAACACCGCCGATCCGCCCATCGTAGTGATGCCTTTTGTATTGCATAGGTCTTTTACCGCTATTGGAATTCCGTGAAGTTTTCCTCGGTAATTACCATTTGAAATTTCTTGTTCGGCCTGTTGGGCTTGTTCGAGTGCCAGAGCAGCAGTTACGGTGGCATACGCCTTCAAAGTGCCGTCGAGTTCGTTGATGCGATCCAATTGCGATTGCGTTAGTTCCACCGGCGAAATATCACCCGATTCGATCAACGGCGCAAGTTCTGAAATTGTTTTGAAGTGCATTAAAATCGGCGACCCGAATCTGGATTTATCTTTGGGCCAACTTATCGTCAGTTGGCAATTGGACGGGAGTTTACAGCGATTCAACTACACGCACCGCATGTTACGACTGGTTTCGCAATGGCAAAATTCGATTGAAACGACGTAGTTTTATGACGAAACTAAATTCAACTCATGCTATAAATCGGTGCCGGGCAGCTAAACGTCCAGCTGCAATCGGTATTTCTACGAACTTTTGATAAATCAATCGTGCTGGCACCCAATACTTCAACGTTTGGTGATTGTAGAAATGCGCGTGCGAGCAACTACACCATCATCGAAATCGGTAACTCACTAATTGGGACGATCGAAATTACAAGCGAACTGGGCACTGGAACGAGACTGAGTTTCGTTCTGCCGTGTGTATTTGAGGCTCGCTCGAACTGACAAGCTGTCCGATAGCCGAAATCCCAACGGCATTTGAGCTACGGAGTTGGAATATCTCGCCTTGGACCCAGCCGAGCGGCTATCACTGGCCCGCCTCCGTGGTTGTGCCGGGTTATCGTTCGCAGGCTCGGACGCAGCTTGAATCCCGGATTCTCCCAGTCTTCAACCTCGCATCGCTCTGCCCATTCGTTGTAGATCCGGATCATCGCTTTCGCACGATCGCTCTCGCCATCGATTAAGTCGTTCAACTCCGTCCTATCGGCGCGAATGTTGTACAACTCCCACACGGCCTTAGAATCAGGATCCGATGGATCGCCAATTTCGCTGACCAACTTCCAATCGCCCATCCGTACAGCTCGGTTGCCCTCGTGCTCCCACGCAATCGGCTTGTCACGCTCCCAGTTTTTCCCGTTCAAGACGCTCGAAAACGATTCACCCTCAGCCGGCTTGATGTCGTTGCCTTTGAACGTCGTCGGATACGTGGCACCGGCGATATCGAGCAGCGTGGCGTTGATATCGATGATGTGCGCCGGGTTGTTGAACACCGAACCCTTTTCGGCTACGCCGTTCGGCCAGCTAATAATGAACGGTGTCGAAATTCCACCCTCGTGGGTGTAGTGCTTGAACAACCTGAACGGAGTGTTGTTTACGTTTGCCCAGGCGATATCGACACTCGCAAAGGTGTCAGGTGGCCCAGGATCGATAGAAGGAGAATTGCCCGTGCGAACTACTCGACCATCAACGGTAGGGTAGTTGTAACGGGAAGGATCGGGTGCTGGCGAATCTTCAGCCAAAAACTCGGCGCATCCGCCATTGTCGGCCAAAAATACGACCACAGTATCGTCGGCCTCTCCGGTTTCTTCTAATTTGGCCATTAGCTTGCCAATGCCCCGATCAACCTGCTCCACCTGCGCCGAGTAGACAGCCATCTGGAGATCTCGCCATTCTTTGTCGGGCGATTCGTCCCAGGGCACTACCCCAGCATCACGCGGTGAAAGCTTCCAGTCAGGATCGACCACCCCGAGCCCGCGCTGTGTTTCATGACGGTTCAGACGTGTTTCATCCCAACCCTTCAAATACTTGCCGCGGTACCTTTCTATATCTTCGGGCCAAGCATGCAGCGGCCAGTGTGGCGCAGTGAACGCCATGTACAGAAAGAACGGCTCATCACGATGAACAGCGTCATCGACGAATTGAGTCGCCTTAGATGCGATGGCGTCGGTGAAGTGGTAGTCGGTCGTATCAATGCTGATGCGAGTCGTGTCGTCCATCAGCATGTTTGGGTTGTAATAGCTACCACCGCCAGAAAGAATGCCGTAGAACCTGTCAAACCCGCGCCCTTTGGGCGACGGATATCCAATCATGTCGGGATGCCAGCCATCAGGAAGGCTTCCTTGCTCGCCACCGACGTGCCACTTCCCCGCCATAAGAGTTCGATAGCCGGATGACTTGAGCACTTCTGCGATGGTCACACAGTTGTCGTTCAAATAGCCCTGGTACGCCGGAGTGCCCAGATCGTTGATCATGTGCCCAATACCGGCCTGTTGCGGGTTCAAACCGGTAAGCAGGGCAGCACGGGAAGGGCAGCAGCGTGCCGAGTTGTACATCTGCGTGAATCGCACGCCGCGGTCGGCGAGCTTGTCGAGGTTCGGAGTACGAATTTCCGATCCGAATCTGCCAAGGTCGGACCACCCTAAATCGTCAGCCATTATCAAGACGATGTTAGGGCGCTTTTCTGTGGCTGGCTGGCCGTCTGAGGCAGGTTGAGTCATCTTGAAGAAGAATCCTTGGTTGGGAATCGTGATGTGGCGAAAGCACTGGGCGATGAACCGAAACTTTACTGTTGCCCGGCGTCGGAGCGTATCCGAATTGCCAGATTGCTGTGCTAAGTTCGCCCTCAGATGAATTCGTGGTTCCTCAAACCCACTCGTTCGAGATTTGCCAATATGAACGTTGCGTGTTGATCCTTGGAGATTCGCTGTTGACTCAGAAATTTGATTGCATAGTTGTTGGCGTTGGCGGAATGGGCAGTTCTGCCGTGTACAACCTTGCAAAACGTGGACAACGAGTACTAGGGCTAGAGCAGTTCGATATCCCCCACGCCGAGGGATCATCACACGGCGTCAACCGAATTATCCGTCTCGCCTATTACGAACACACTTCCTACGTGCCGTTGCTGCGAAGGGCATACGAGCTGTGGTCAGATATTGAGAAGATCGCCGGCGAG
>CAVOCL010000099.1:0-7156 GCA_963694185.1 Dehalococcoidia bacterium | reverse complement strand
CCGGTTGTTTTGCCGACGATGTCGTGGAGCGCAGTGTCGATTGCGCTGGCTGCCATCACGGCAACGCCTGCGTACCCGTGGCTCTGGTACGTGGCGCGGTGAATCTTGTGCCAAATTTGCGAAATGTTGGCAGGGTCTTCGCCAATAACCGTTCGCGCAATCGAAGCGATGCCCGCAACTGTGTCCTGCGATCCGTAGGTTTCACCCCAACCGACTACGCCGTCGTCGGTGAACACTTTCAAGACGACCACGCTGCGTGTGTCGGTCCAACGTTGCGACCATCCGAACGGCTCGTCGAGTTTGGCTTCGACGAATCGGACTTCGATGCGATCAATTTTCATCTGTTGAAAGAATCTTTCTTTCTAAAAGAACTTACGTTCACTGTTGGCAAGACCCAAAACAAAACCAGCCACTGGCTGTGGCTTTAGGTTCGTTGAGACCAGTCTTTGTCTAGCTGCTCGAAGCGTTGATTTAGTTCGGCGATTACTGAATCGGGGATTGGTAGATCGTTGTCGATCTGTTTGATGTTAGTAGCCATGTGAGCCGGGTTCGTAGTGCCGACAATCGCTACGTTGGCGTTGGAATCGCCGAGTGTGTAGCCGAGAGCAGTCAGGATTCCATTGTCTGGCTCATTGTCGATCGGACCAAGCGCCCGAATGGCTTTTGCTCGAATGAGATACGGCGTGTTGTAGCGTCCCGCATCGTCGATACCAGCTTCCGGCCGCGACTTGCCCCATACGCCACCAGCGATAGGTCGTTTGATGATCGTGCCCATGCCCTGAGCCGTTGCTTTTTCGAGTAGGTGGCTTGTTCGTGCCCGCTGCTCGACGAGGTTGTAGCTGGTTTGCAGAGTGGCAAACAGCCCTGAATCGACCGCCCAATGTGCAGCTTCGTTATCGCCCGAATAGCCGATGAATCGCGTCTTACCAGCCTGTTCAGCTTCTTGAAGCGCCCGGATTACATCGCCTTTTTCGAGAACATCGACGCCGCACGAGTGGAGTTGGACGAGATCAACGTGATCGGTCTGTAGGAGGCGAAGGGAGCGCTCGATCGAATCGGTAACCGTCTGGTAGGTCCATTCTTCACCCGGTGCACCGAGAGCGATGTGTCCTGCTTTGGTGGCAAGGAAGTAATCGTCGCGTCGGTTTGCGACACCTTTACCGACCATCAGTTCGGAAATTCCGTAGCAGGCAGATGTATCGAGGAAGTTGATCCCGCCATCGAGAGCGGTGTTGATCATCGAGGTCGCTTGATCTTGATCGGAGACTGATAGCTGAGAGCCTATCTCTGAAAGTCCAATACCGAGCCGGCTTGCATTGAAGCCTGTTTTGCCGAATGGAACTGTCTGCATATGGTTGGGTTCTCCGGGTGGGAATCATGTGCGGGAATTAATTGCGCCAGAATCTTACTCCTTAGAGGGCGATTCTGAGAATTTATGAGGCTGAAATTTAGGCAAAAAAAGACCCGGGCAAATAAATGCACGGGTCTAATCAATTCAATAGCGGCTAGCTTACGTAGCTTTACCAATCTTGAACATCTTGGTGCCTGAGACCGGGCATGTTCCCTGAGTCGCAGGTCGGCCATTTTTCATAGTGATCTGCTCTGGGTTCTGCATCTCACGTTTAGTCTTGCACTTCATGCAGTAGGCTTCCATATTGGACCCCCCGTTAATTCGGATGATGGTTATCCCGCGAAATTGTGCGCATCGGCGTCACTGCGGTTGATCGTTGATCGCGGCTCGACCCTACTACAACTTTTTGAACTTGTCGCTAGTTCAGACGGGCAAGTCTTAGGTCGGTGGCTGTTACCGCCGTTCACTCAAGTAGCAGCATATGATGGATTCGTAATGATCAAGCAGCCGAATGTTACGAAATACGTAATAAATACACGGTATAGTGTTGTTTTATATTCATTTCAGGATTTCAACAAATATGAGCCTGGAAACGCCTATTTTTCACTGGTTTGCCTCTCGCTGGCTGTTTCCCAACCGTAATTGAGATTGCGACACGAGTGAGCGAGGGCGTATAAATCCACTATAATTTCGAGTCGAAAATCTTCGCGGACGCAGCAGCGAACACGATAGTAGTCCCCGATCACACAGAATTCAGGACAGGTAAGTGTCAGAAATCCGAGAACCTCAAGATACCCAGACGAGCGAGTCGGTTGAAGAATTAAAGCTAGCAGCAGTAGCGGCTTTAGATTCGGCCGACAGTGGAGAGCAACTCGAAGCATGGCGAGTTGATTTTATGGGTCGTAAAGGGCGGTTAACCGGGCTGCTTCGAGGACTCGGTGGGCTCGAGATCGATCAGCGCAAAATTGTGGGTGCTGCAGCCAACCGTTTGCGTGGCGAATTAGAGACCTTATTTGAAGAGCGGGTAAGCCAATCGCGGTCAACGCAGGCTCCTGTTGGTTCGATCGACATAACGCTGCCCGGTCGGAAGCCTTCATTGGGTGGACTGCACCCTTCTACGCAGATGGTTCGGGAGATAACCCAGGCATTTAATGAAATGGGATTCCAGACCGTTGAGGGTCCTGAGGTTGAGCTTGAGAAGTACAACTTCGACATGCTCAACATTCCAGCGAGCCATCCGGCGCGAGATATGTTCGACACGTTCTGGGTCGATTCGGAAACTCACGACGATATTTTATTGCGCACTCATACGTCGCCCATGCAGGCGCGAGTTATGGAGGCGAACGATCCGCCGATTCGAGTGGTTGTCCCCGGAAAGTGCTACCGATATGAGTCGACCGATGCCACCCATGAGTGGCAGTTCAATCAGATCGAAGGGCTTGCGGTTGATGAAGGAATCACTTTCGCCGACCTTAAAGGAACTCTGTACGAATTTGCGCGACGCATATTTGGTCCAAAACAGAAAGTACGATTCAGGTGCGATTTCTTCCCGTTCGTCGAACCTGGCGTAGATATGTCGATCGAGTGGAAGGGCAACTGGCTGGAGATTATGGGTGCCGGAATGGTTCATCCTAAGGTGCTTGAAAACGCCGGGTACGATTCGACCAAGTACACGGGTTTTGCATTCGGCATGGGGCCAGAGCGTGTTTCGATGTTGCGTAACGAGATAACCGATATCAGGCATTTCTTTTCAAACGATCTTCGATTCCTGACCCAGTTTTAGGAACGGCGAACACGCCGTCTTTCGCCTTAGGCGAGTCGCTTGGCGATTCGTTGATTCCCATTTTTCACCTGTAGTTCTAACGACCGAGTAAATCGCATGAAGGTTCCTATTTCCTGGCTGAATGAGTACCTCGATTTCGAGATGAGCCTCGATGGATTGGCACATCGTTTAACGATGGCTGGTAACGAGGTTGAAGAGATCGAGCGTACTGGCTGGATCGATAATGTTGTGGTTGGTCACGTAAAAGCTGTCGCTCAGCATCCGAATGCCGATCGGCTGAGTCTGGTGACGGTCGACTACGGCGATGGCGAGGCCGAGGTTGTGTGTGGTGCGCCAAACGTTGCTGCGGGTCAGAAGATTGTTTACGCGGCGATCGGTGCGGTGCTTCAGGACGCTTATGCGGAAGAGCCCGGCAAGACCAAGAAGCTGAAACGTTCGAAGATTCGCGGCGTTGAATCTATCGGAATGGTTTGTTCGGTACGAGAGCTTGGGATTGGCGACGACCACGATGGCATTCTCGTTTTAGACGATGATGCGCAGGTTGGTACGCCGATTGGCGAAATTCTTGGCGAGTCGGTTATCGACATTGAGCTGACACCGAATCGCCCTGACTGCCTTGGAATTGTGGGTGTTGCTCGTGACGTTTCGGCGATCACGGGTAACCCGCTTCGCCAGCCGAACGTTGAGTTCGAATCTACTGGTCCAGACGTAAACACGCTGGCTTCGGTGGAAATTGCAGATCCTGATCTGTGTCTTCGATACACCGCTTCGGTGATTCAGGGCGTGAAGATTGGGCCCTCGCCGCAATGGTTGCAGGATCGGCTTACGGCGATTGGCGAGCGCCCTATCAACAATTTGGTCGACATCACGAACTTTGTGATGTTCGAACTTGGCCAGCCGCTTCATGCTTTTGATTTGGACAAGGTCGTCGATCACAAGGTGATTGTGAGACGGGCGACTGCTGGCGAGTTGCTAGTGACCCTTGATAATAAAAAGCGGAAGCTTGACGGCGAGATGTTGTTAATTGCCGATCCGGAAAAGGGCATCGGACTCGCTGGCGTTATGGGTGCTGCGAACTCGGAGATTTCTGAGTCGACAACCACGGTGTTATTGGAATCGGCAACATTCCATGGTGTGAACAACCGGAAGACGGCACATTCGCTTGAGTTGCCAAGTCAGGCAACGCTTCGATTTGAAAAGAGCTTGCGAACGGGATTGAGCGAGGTTGGGCTGCGACGGGCGACCAAACTGATTCTCGAAATAGCTGGTGGCGAGGCTGCTGCAGGGATTATTGATGTGTACCCGGGCAAGGGCACGGAGCAGTCGAGTGTTCGGCTGGATCGTGACCACATCAAGCGGGTGCTTGGGGTGGAGTTCGACGATAGGGAAGTCGAAACGACTCTAGGTAATCTCGGATTTGAACTTGCCGGGGATTCTGATGGCTGGGATGTGAGCATTCCTTATTGGCGTCCTGACGTTTCGATTCCTGAGGACATCGTTGAAGAGATCGCTCGAATCGTTGGCTACGACAATATTCCTACGACCACGCTTTCGGGTCGGCCGCCCGTTTGGCAGCCACAGCCTGAGATGGACCTGCGTGTGCGTGTGACCGACGCTCTTGTGGAGGCGGGAATGCGAGAGATTATTTCGTATTCAGCTACAACCACCGAAGCCGAGTCGAGGGTGTCGTTGCCAGCCGATGTGCCGTCGGCGGTAAAGTTGCGCAACCCGATCACAGCCGATTTCGCAGTGATGCGCCGAACGTTGCGTGAAACGATTCTGGATACGGTTGCACGCAACTCTCGAACTTGGCGGGGTCCGATAGCGTTGTTCGAAACGGGTCGTGTGTTCCTCGACTACGGCGAAGGTCTGCCAGAAGAACGACAGATGGCGGCTGGTGCGTTTGCGGGTCCTCGAAACGAGCTGCACTGGGACGCTTCGACTGGATCGTCAGATTTTTACGACGCAAAGGGTGCCGTTGAAGCGGTGCTCGACGAACTGGGTATCGCCGCTAAGTTCGAGCCTGGTGAGGATGCAACATTCGCCGCTGGGCGAACGGCAGTGATCAAGGTTCCAGCAGCCAACAATGCCGTGATCGGCGTTGTGGGTGAAGTTGCCGGAAATGTGTTCGCACAGTTCGACGCCGAAGTTGATACAACGGCTATGTTCGAGCTTGACCTTGCTGCGATTCTGAAAGTGCTTCAGGGTCGCGAGGCGACTACGAAATTTACGGAATTCGTGCGACTTCCTGCTTCGCACCGTGATCTTTCTTTGATTGTTGATACTGGCGTGACGGCCGGGCAGATCGTTGAGATCTCTAACAGGAACCGTATTGTTACTTCAGCCACTGTGTTCGACTTGTTCGAAGGCAAGGGAATTCCGGACGGCAAGAAGGCGGTTGCGGTGCGACTTGTGTACCAATCGCCAAACAAGACCTTAACAGCAGATCAAATGAGTAAGATCGAGGGTCAGATATTGAAGCAGCTTTCCAAAGAACTTGGTGCTGAGCTGCGCGCTCAGTAATCGCCAGAATTAACGACTGAATAGCTTTGCCACCGCACTCTCACGAACATCACGATCGACCGCACCGACATCATTACGATGCCGAGATGCTCAGCGTCGAAGAGGCGCGCGATCGGATACTTTCGTATTTCGAAGTTCTGCCAGTTGAAGCGACGCCTTTGATCGATTCGTTGGGGCAGGTTCTTGCTGAGAACTTAGTTGCATCGTTCGATATTCCGCCTCTCGCAAATTCGGCAATGGACGGCTACGCGGTTCTGGCTTCCGACACTACCGGAGCTTCTACGGAGAATCCCGTGGAACTACCGGTTACGGGAGTCGTGGCGGCCGGACAGCTTCCAGACCATCCGTTGGAGCCTAGGACAGCTATTCGGATCATGACAGGCGCTCCGATACCTGATCAAGCGAATGCGGTGGTTCCGTTTGAGGACACCGACGAGCTTGAGCGTCGTGGGGATGGCGGTGCCACACCCGGAACGATCGGTATCCGGCTGCAAGCGGAGCCCTACGACAACATGCGTGGCGCAGGCGAGGATGTTGAATCGGGTACTACCGTGTTCGATAGTGGGCAGATTTTACGGGCGGGGGAGATCGGCGTTATCGCTTCCCTGGGCCACGCAACCGTTCAAGCGGTTCGACGCCCTGTGATTGCGATCGTTTCGACCGGCGATGAATTGCTGGAGCCGGGCGAAGATCACCAACCCGGAAAAATTTACAACTCGAACGCCTTCAGCATCGCAGCGATGGTCACTCGTTACGGTGGGGTTCCTAAGATCATGGGAATTGCTCGTGACACCGTTGAATCGCTGGAAAGTGCGCTTGAAAAGGCACTGGATGCTGATCTTGTTGTGACATCGGCCGGTGTTTCCAAAGGCGATTACGATGTTGTTAAGGATGTGCTTTCGGCCAAGGGCGAGATTGCGTTGTGGTCGGTGCGAATGCGACCGGCGAAGCCTTTAGCGTTTGGCGTTCTGGATCGCAAGGACGGAACAAAGGTTCCTCATCTGGGCCTTCCCGGAAATCCGGTCAGTGCGATGGTGGCGTTCGAGCAGTTCGGTAGGCCTGCGATTCGCCTGATGATGGGCAAGCCGCAGGTAGAAAAGCCGAGTGTCGAGGCGATTATGGACGATCCTATTCAGAATCACGACGGTCGCCGTGTATACGCCAGAGTGCATGTTTATCGAGACGATTCAGGCGTATATCGAGCGAAATCTACCGGCAATCAGAGCTCTGGCGTACTGAGTTCTATGGCTCAGGCAAACGGATTAGCCATCTGCCCCGATGACATTGGTATGATTAACGCTGGCGAAATTGCCAAAGTCGAAATGCTTGACTGGCCCGACGACATTTTCTAGAACTTTCTATCCGTGCGTTTTCGCGCCGTTTAGGCACAAATTTTAAGTACATGACCAACCAGACAGAACAGACCGAGCAAACTCCAGCCCCGACTCCAGAACCTGAAGAAGAGCCGAAGTACCAGATTGATACCAAGGCATTCGATA
>CAVOCL010000098.1:0-7177 GCA_963694185.1 Dehalococcoidia bacterium | reverse complement strand
AGGTTTCCGAGGAAGAGCGCGATATTCTTGGCGATATCGAGGCGCTTGAGGGTGTTCGTAAGTTCCCCGTGCGCATCAAGTGTGCACTGCTCAGCTGGGTTGGGTTGGACGACGCGCTGACGGAGCACTTGGGCGCCTAGGGCACTTTTATTTTCGTTTAGCTCCGGGCGTCGTCGAACGACTTGGTCGCCGCTGCAATCTAGAGGTGTCTCGCCGATCCTAGCCATCATTGTCATCCTGATGAAGATCAGGATCTTTCTCCCCCCTTTGCAGCGAGGTTGACCGGATACCGTTCTGCGCGTCCCCTCACCAGATCCCTCGGCTCCGATAACTTCGCTCGGGAAATTGATTGGTGTGAGCTGGCGTTCAGAAGCATGTTGTATGCCGTTGGTAGATCGCTACTAGGTCAACGTCTCAGATCCCTCCGGCAAGGTCGGGAACAGGGCAAGAGGAAGCCTGCGATGGCCTCTTAACTTTCCTGGTTGCTTAGCCAGACTTTTGTTAAGAAGTCTGTGTCGCCTCGTGGGGTGAACGGTTCGAAGTCGTTTACGTAGTCCCAGAATATCCAGTGGGTCGTTCTGGTTGCGGTGATGAATCTGTGCGAGCCTGCGAGTATTCGTTGCTGGATTTCTAGTAGTAGCTGGCCACGTTTTACGGTGTCGTATTCCTGCGCCTGCGCTTCTATGAGGCGATCCAATTCAGGGTCTGAGTATCCAGTCGTGTTCCACGGGCCATCTGAATGGTGCACCGAGAACAGATAGCCGGTCGTGCTTGATATTGGTGGTGGCGATCCAACGGCGATGTCGTAGTCGCCATCGACCCAAACTTCATCTCCGAACTTGCGTGTTGAAATTCGTTCGACCTCGGCACGGATGCCTACTGAGGCGAGCGCCTCGGCTAGATAGTTACCTAGGACGAAGTGGAGCTCGCCGTATTCACCGACTTTGATGATGACATTGTCGGCCGGCGTTAATCCAGCCCTAGAAAGCAAGGTGTTTGCATTATCTGTATCTACATTGCTAGCACCAAAACGGGGCAGATAGTTGCTACTCGCAAGTAACCAATCCAAGTTCAGAATCGGCAGCCCAAGGCTTACTCCGGGTAGAGAGTTGTACGTATCAAGTACCGCTACGACTCCCGGTATGCGCGGGCCTATCCCTGCGTCCCAGACCAGCATCATCGCTTTGCGCACTGCCAGCTTATCCATTGGGCTACGCGTGGTGTTCATCATGATTTCGACACCAGCAGCCGGATTTTCTATCCCTATCCAATCGATTTCTTCGAAACTGATTCTTGCTACGTGAGCATCCTCGACGGTTACCTGCGCCAGATCTATGACCTTCGTCCTCATACCTGCTGCCCGCGTTGCAGCCTCAGGGACAACCTGAATATCCAGTCCGTCGAGGTAAGGCAGATCGTCGTTGTAGTAGTCGGGGTTGGCGATCAGGCGGGTAACGTCGGCGAGAGCCTCAGAGACCATCCATGGGCCGGTTCCAACGGTTGGGCCTCGTCTCAAATCGCCGTTAACTTCAACCGCTTCTGGAGCCACGATTCGGGAGTGGGAATCGGCGAGTTTCTCAAGAGTTTCTGAATCGGGAGATTTAAGCCGAATAACGATTTCATAATCGCCCCGCGCAGTGATTTCTGCGATGTTCGATAGAAGCGCTGCGTTCGGGAAGTTCGCGGTCGCCTGTCGTTTAAGGCTGAAAACAACGTCTTGCGCGGTTAGCTGTCGGCCGTTCAGCGGCGGGAAGTTCTGCCACGTGACATCGGTTCGAATCTGCATCGAGAAGGTCAGTGGATCTGGTTGGGACCAAGACGAGCACAGATCGCAAACTACGACCGCACTTCGGCTCCCGGCATCGACTTCAAACTTGAACAACCGTGAATAGGCCTGAGCTGCTCCCCAACTTAACAACCCGGACGCAACGGTTAGGTGCGGGTCCATATGAGGGGGGCCTTCGGGCACTGCGAATTTCAGAATACCTCCACGTTCGAGATTTTCTGGGGGCGGTGCGACTGTCGGCGAAGGAACTGCGGTTGGCGGTACGAACGGTGTGGCGGTGGGACCGGGAGTAGAAGTTGGGGTTGGCGCCGCGGTTGGTGTGGGCTGCACTGGAGGAACCGTCGGCTCTGGTTCCGCACTGGAGCATTGCACGAGTGCGACTGCCGAGATAAGCAGTAGCCCGAGTATCTGAAATTTTACTGCACGAACGCTGAAGGTTCGCCTGAGATAAATCGTTGTAAAGATCGCTGGAATGTTGAAGCTCGGTTGGGTTCGCGTAATGCGTTATCAGATGAAAAAACTGGCAGAACTTGCCGACTAAGGATAACCACCGCCCAGCGACGATGCAGATGTGGAGGACGATAAGGGGCTACGCGTAATTGCCGAATCGGAACCGATAGGTACTGGGTTCCGTTGGATGCATCAGATTGCTGTTGCGCCGTTTGGTCCTAATGGCGAGATCGAAATAGCGGTTGTTGAAACGCCTCACATTGGCGGAATTGCTAATTTCTATCGACTCGTTGGCGACAAGTTGGTGTTGGTCGCTTCTAAAGCCGGTGGGTATATGTCGCACGTGAACGGTTCACGAAATCTTGATCAGGCGGTGGAAGGTGACTTCGACGGCGACGGTCATGTTGAACTGTTGGTTCCTTCGAGGGATCAGAAGAAGTTGATTGCATTGCGCCGTGTGGGTGATTCGGTGGAAGAGGTTTGGGAATTGGAGCTGGGTTCACGGTTGGCTTCAAATTTGGCGGTGCTTTTGGCCGACGATGAATCGCTGATTCTTGGCGCAGCGACTGAAGATGGTCGGCTGTTGATTTGGCAGTGAGCCACATCGGTGTTCTGAGGGGGTAGAATCACCGCCATCTGAAATAACGAAAATCGCATCCGTGTTCGCCAGCTTCCAGGAATAAAGAATGACCAAACTCAACATCATGGCTTCCCGCCACTCGGCTTTTTACAGCCCGATGATCTGCACGATCGCTGGAGGCTTTCTGGAAAAGGAAGGTCTTACTGGCGAGTATCACGTTGTTGAGGCTGGGGCCAGCAGCGGTGGCGAGGTTGCTGCGGGGCGGATGGATGTTGCGCAGGCTGCGGTTTCGGCGAGTTGGGGTCCTTTAGACAACGGATCGAAGGCGCCGTTCGCCCACTTCGCTCAAATCAACCGGTACGACGGTTTCTTTATTGCCGCTAGGAATCCCGATGTTGGCTTTTCGTGGAAGAAGCTTCTTAGTGGGAAGTTTTTGCATGTTCACGGTGGGCAGCCCGAGGCGATGCTGCGATATGGCGCCCACAAGCAGGGTGTAGATCTGGATAAGGTCGACGATATCGATTCGCCTGGTGGCGTTGAGATGTTGGCTCAGTGGCGACGTGGCGAGGGCGATTATTTCCACGAGCAGGGTGCGTTCCCGCAGCAGCTGGAGGCCGATGATCAGGCTCACATTGTTGCTTCTGTTGGCGAGGCTGTGGGTCCGGTGGCGTTTTCGAGTTTGGTTGCGCGCTGGGACTGGCTTGAGACTGATGATGCGAAGCGGTTTGCCGCGGCGTTCAAGGCTTCACGGGAGTGGGTGAACACGGCTGATCCGATGGAGATAGCTCAGGCAGAGGCGAGTTTCTTCCCCGATATGTCTGTATCGGCTATTGCTTCGGCCGTAGGCGCTTACCAGCAGCTGGGCACATGGTCGGGCGGGATTGCTATCGAGCCGGCGCTGTACGAGGCGGCTCTCGATGTGTTTGAGCACTCGAACATGGTCGGTTCACGCCACGCATACGGCGATGTAGTAGTTCCACCGCCAGGTCACTAGGGTCGCTAGGCGAGTTTTTCTGGGGTGCTGTGGTGGTTGGCTGAGTCGGACGGTGTTTCCGCGTTGGCGTGTGGGCACAGATCCTGATTTTCATCAGGATGACAGTTGGATAGCGCCTCCATTGTCATGCTGAACTTGATTCAGTATCTGTTTCTCGGGGGTGGTGCGACGTCACCGTAATTTCATTTGAGCGTATGAACCCACCCTCCAACTTCCTCCCTGCGAGGGAGGGAGGGCTGGACCGAGCCTCGCAAAACCTACGGTGCAGTTGGCCAGTCTTTTTCGTTGTACGGGATGTCCAGTAACTTGAATATCGTGGTCCAGCGGATCGACATGTCTTCCTGAAAGAGGAGGGGTTTCCAACCAAGTTTCAGGTAGATGCTGATTGCCGGAATGCGAAAGTCGTCGGTCGATAAATACGAGTATTCAGGCGCATGCTCGGCAAGCGATTGAGTTGCTGCTACTACGGTTGCCTGACCAGCGCCGGCGCCTCGATGGTTGGAGTGAGCGACCACCCACTGCAGGCTATGGCCTTCGGGATGCTGAGATTTCTTGTAGACGGCCGCAGTTGATGCGGCAACGACGGTGCCAGTCGGCAGGTGTTCGACCACATAAAATCCACCCGGCACTGTGTGCTTCATCAGATCGCCAAACGGCGATGGGTCATCAAAGGCGGTTGCGAAGGTTTGGTTGTACGAATGCCTGTCTTCCAGATTCACCTGGCGCAGCAGGTACCCGGGTGCCAGAGCAGATACCGTTGGCACAGGATCGTTGCCGCGGATCATCTCGAGCTGGGGTTTTAGTGCCCCGCCGCCTGCTGCTCGCAGGTTGCTCAAATGGGGGCCACTCCGAGTCTTTCCATTAGCGAATCGAGTTCACAATATAAACCTGCATCGGGCTTTACCGCTGGGAGTCGTGGGAACGCTTCGGTGAATACTTCGCGCCTGCGTAGAATTTCTTTGGCGATCCAGTAGTTTTGGCCTTCTGCGAGTGTGTATAGCTTTACGAGCGGCTGGTAGAGGTTCCACAGCGACTCGGCGGCAATTTCATCGCCAGCCTGGAACGCATCCCACGTTTTGCGAACTATGTCGCATAGGGCGATTCCCTGCATCGTGCCAACAGCTCCACTTCGAAGTTCTTCGATGAAGAAGACACCGTTGGCCCCGCCGAACATCGATAACTTTTCGCCTGCTAATTCGGTAGTTTCGCTGAATCTGTTGGGCGTCGGGAGTGTTTCGATTTTGGCGTAGCAGAGATTTTCGTGGGCCAGCGAGAGATCGGCAAGTAGTGCCGGGGTCATGCCTGCGCCGGTCATGTCTTGCATGTAGATCGGAATTTCCGTGCTTTCGGCGACCTCGAGGAAGTGCTGGCGCACTAGTGGCGTCGGGATGCCGGCGATTCCGGGCGGTGCGATCATCACGGCATCGGCACCGAGTACTTTGGCGGCGCGGGTGTAGTGGATGGTTTGAACGGTTGATGGCGCACCGGTGTTCATCACCACTTTGATGCGGCCGTTCGCTTGATCGACAACAGTGCTGAGCACCTGATCGCGTTCGTGATCATCGAGTTTGTTTATCTCGGATCCGTAAGCAATTCCAACGCCATGTGCGCCGGCTCGAATTGCGTATTCAACTTCCGATTTAAGGTCGTCGAAAAGTATCTGACCTGCCTCGTTGAAAGGCATTTGCAGAATGGGGAAGACCCCGCTGAATGAAGGATCTGCCATTATTTGACCTCCGAAATTGTCGAATTGGTCACCGATGTTACTTGGTGTCACAGCCCGGTGCCAGTGATTAACTTAGTGTGTAAATCACTGTCCACCGGGCCATAAGTTATCAGGGACGCTGGCTATGTTGCACTGCGGTCGACGTAGATCGTCTTCGTTTGGGTGAAGAATTCGATCGCAGCCTTGCCTTGCTCACGGTCGCCCGATGAGCTGGCTTTCATGCCGCCAAACGGTACTTGAGGTTCGAGACCCGCTGTTTCACCGTTGATCTTGACCACACCGGATTCGATTCGATCGGCGAAGTCGAGTACGGAGTTGAGGTCGCGGGTGAATATGCCAGCGCTCAGGCCGTATTCGACCGAGTTGGCGATGTTGAGGGCATCTTCTGCATTGCCCGCCGGGAGAATCGACAGCACAGGGCCGAAGATTTCTTCGCAGGCAACGTAGGCATCGGCCGCCACGTTGTTGATTACGGTTGGCTGCACGAACGTACCGTTGTCGAACGCTGAGCCGTTTGGCACGCCACCACCTGCTAGTACTGAACCGCCGTCGGCTACTCCACGGGCGATCATCGAAGTGATGTTGTCCTTGGATGCCTGGTCGATTACGGGAACGATGATGGAATCTGGGTCAGAGCCGGGTCCGATTTTGAGAGCGTTGGTCTTCTCGACGACGAGGTTTGTGAACTCTTCCATGATGTTGCCCACGACGATTGCTCGTGATGTGGCGGTACATTTTTGGCCAGAGTATTTCATTGCGCCTGAGACGGTAATTTCGGCCGCCTGTTCGAGATCTGCGTCGGGTAGAACGATGACCGGGTTTTTGCCACCCATTTCGAGCTGGTATCGCTTGCCGCGTTGTGCTGCGAGTGAAGCGATGTTCATTCCAATTCGGGTTGAGCCGGTGAACGATATTGCCGATACTTTTGAGTTGGTGACGAGTTCATCGCCAACTGCTCCGCCGGATCCGGTCACGAGGTTGAAGACGCCTGCTGGCAGATCGACAGCTTCCCACATTCGTGCGATAAGCGTGGCTACGTGGGGCGTGGCCGAGGCTGGCTTGAGCACGATTGTGTTTCCGTAGACGAGGGCTGGCGCCATTTTCCAGATCGGGATTGCGATCGGGAAGTTCCACGGGGTGATGAGGTTGACTACGCCGAGTGGCATTCGGTTTGTGTAGAGCAGGATGTTGGGATTTACGGACGGGACGACTGATCCGACGGGGTTTGAGCCTTCGACGCCGTAGTACTGAAGTAGTGCGATTGCTCGGCCAACTTCGCCGCGTGCTTCGAGGATTGCCTTGCCCGATTCCCGGGTTACGGCCTGTGCATATTCTTCGAGGTTGGCTTCGAGGTAGGAAGCTGCCTTCATCAGGTATCCGCCACGTGCCAGAGAAGAAGTTCGTCGCCAGCTTTCTTTCACATCGTGGGCCGCTGTTATCGCAACATCGACATCGGATTTCGTGGATGCCTGAAATTCGCCAATGAGATCTGAATTATTTGCCGGGTTTGTACTGGTCGACACATCGCCAGATGAAGCATCGGTCCAGGCTCCGTTTACATAGTTTTGGTACCGCTCAGCCATCACAATTCCTTCCATACGTCGAGAGATAGGATTCTTTGAGACATACATTACGCTATGG
>CAVOCL010000097.1:0-7179 GCA_963694185.1 Dehalococcoidia bacterium | reverse complement strand
CGTTTCGCCAGTCAGCAACGTAAACATCGCCAAGCTCATCGACCGTGATGCCCCACGGCAAATCGAACTCGCCGTCGCCATCGCCATGAGAGCCCCAACCGAGAATGAACTTCCCATCTTTGGTGAACTTTTGAATACGGTGATTCTTAGAGTCGACAACGTAAATATTCTCGTCTGCATCGAAAACAATGCCGGCAGGACGATTTAGCTGCCCATCACTAGACCCATATTCACCGAACGTGCCGAGAAACTCGCCTTCTTTATCGAAAGACGAAATCCTATGGTGCGACTCATCGGAAATAAACAAATTCTCCTCAGAATCAGCAATTATCGAAACCGGCCACTGAAGCTCGTCTTCGCCATCACCAACAGTCCCGAAATTTCCTAAATCCTCGTCATCAAACGAGTATTTGCGAATCTGAGCGAGGTCCTGCTGCCGGTTCAGGATGTAAATCCGGCCCTCAGCACCAAGCGTCAGATCGACCGGAAAGTTGGTGAGTCGACGCATTCCAAGCGACTTCAAATACGGGAATCCCGCTCTCAGTAGTCCATGCGGTCGTGCCATTAGTAAGTCTCCGAAAGTTAGGCGGTTTTGAAGGGCCGAAGTTGCTCGTAATTGCCTTTGACGATGTCGTGCGCATCAACGCCCATCCACTGCTCCAACAACGTTGCGTAAACGCCTCTGAAGTCGAACGTGTGCGCCAGATCTTCACCATTTGCGAACGTCTTTGGGTCGAGCGATGGATACTCAGCGTAGAGCCCACCTTCGACACGTTCGCCAATGATGAACGCTCCTCCACCAGAGCCGTGATCGGTGCCGCTACCGTTGTCTTGCACACGCCGACCAAATTCGGTGAATGCGTAGATGATCACCTCTTCGGCGGCATTGTGTTCACGAAGATCGTCCATGAAGTCACGTAAGGCACCAGAAAGCTCGCCAAGCAGTCGCTCGTGGGCGGGCATTTCGATTGCGTGATGGTCGTACCCGGCGTGCTGAACGTAGAAAACTCTGGTGCCGAGACCAGCGATGTGCGTTCGTGCGACATCCCGAAGGCTCTTGGCTATTGGGTTGTCTTCATACTCGATCGTCGATTCGTACCGACCCGGCACATCCTGCAATCGGTCAATTCCGGTAAGTACGTCGTCGCCCGTCTGTTTGAGATATGCCATCGTCGGCCCACTGCCGATGCCGGGAGTGTAGAAACGCTTGAAAATGTCCATCGCCTCGGCACGGTCTTCTTTGATCTCGACCGACGTCATCAGACCGTAGGAATCTAGATCACCAACCGAAGTAACCCGCACACCGGGAGCCGCCATTGCTCTTGGCAGACCTCGTCCGAAACTAACTCCAGTGAGCACGTTCTGGCCGCTGGGATCGAGCTGTTGAAGTGCCTGCGCCAACCAACCCTTGGTCGAAATCGTCAGCGGTTCTGCAGTGTGCATGATGTCCATGGCACGAAAGTGCGACCGGTTGGAGTTCGCGTAGCCGATGCCCTGAATAATCGCCACGTCACCCTTGTCGTACATCTCTTTAAGCGGCGCCGCAGCAGGGTGAAAACCCAACTTATCGTTGATCGGAATGACTCGATCTTCATCGATACGAACTGTCCGGCGAGAATCGTAGTAAATCCCCTCCGTGAACGGCACGAGCGTGTTCATGAAGTCGTTTCCGCCGGTCATTTGCAGCACAACCAGTACTGGCGGTTTTTTGCTACCGTTTCCGTTGTCAGCCATGTTCGAAATTTCCTTTGGGGAGCAGGTGTTGCCGGTTGTTAGGCGTATTGAAAATCGGGTGTAGAAACCATGAGTCGAATCATGCGAACAGCTCGTGATCTATCCTCATCGCCTTCGGTTTTGGCAGCGAAATCAACGAGGGCTTCATGCGTTGAGTCTTCAACTTCTATGGGTCCCAGCGCATCGAGAGCGCTATCGACAAACGATTCTGGCGTGGAGAGCGATCCACTCTCGACAAGCCGATCGATAATCCGCTTGATCCCGGGAGAAAGCCCATCGCCAACCTGATCGACTGCGAAGTTGATTCGTTCGGTCAAGTTGCCACCGTCGATCCACTCCTTGCCGGTGTGCCAGCCTTCCACTGTTGGCGGATCAAGCAGGATCTGTCCCATCGTGAATGTTGCCGATTTCGGGTATTCGGCAAGATCGTGCCGGAAATCGGTGTGCTCGCCGGCCAACTTCAGAATCCCTGCCACCATTTCGATAGGACTTTTCACTTTTTTGAAGCGGGCATTTTTGAACGATTCAGAGTTGAACATGACCCGAAGCACATTTCTGATATCGCCATCGGTATCCAAGAACGCCTTGCACATTGCGTCGATCAGTTCGGGGTCGATCGGGGGCAGGTCGTTCCATGTAGGAACCTGCGGCTCGTCGGCGACGAAGAAGTTGTAGAGGTGCCTTGAAATGAACGCTGCGCAGGCAGGTTGCTTCACGATGATGTCGATAATATCGCCGCCATCGAGATTGCCGGTGTGCCCCAGAAACTCTTTGTCGCCGTTGTCGTGGTCATCCTCCACGAACAGGAAATCGGCGGGGTAGTAGCCATGCGGGTAGAGCGGCGGCGACTGGGCGAATGTCCATCCGGTGAACGCACGCGAGGCGTGTTTTATATCAATTTCGGAGTAGTTTCCGACGCCAAGAGAGAAGAGTTCGAGAAGCTCCCTGCCCCAGTTTTCGTTCGGCTCACCGAGATGGTTCTCGTTGTTGTCGAGCCAGAAGATCATCGCAGGGTCTTTGGCGAGATCCATCAGGACTTCTCGCATGCCCGACATGCCATTTTTACGGAACATTTCGATCTGGTTCGACGATGAGAGGATGTGCTCGTTCTTGACTAGACCCGTTGCGAAAAGCCCATGCCAGAAAAGCGCCATCTTTTCCTGCAGCTGGTTGCGTGAGTTGAGCATTCGGTAGAGCCAGATGGCTAGATAGGCGTGCGGTGCCTCGCCCCCGAGATAGCGGGTGATCTCGTCGTCTGGAATTCCGGTCTCGGTTGTTGGATTCAGCAGAAATTCGACAGTGTCGGCGTAGTCCTGAGTAGCAAGCTGGTCGATTTCGTCTCTGTTGATCCCGAACCCGGCTCGCCGATACAAGTGCGCAAGAAGTGCCGGATCGGTTTTCGCCTCGACCGCTTTAGTGCTCATGTTCCAGGATCTCCTTGATCACGCTTCAGGCATGTTTCCACTTGCCATATAGCCGCAATTCCCGCCCTGGGTGATTATTCGCCCATTGCATGACTTGCTTTGGGCGCAGTCTAGGACGGACGGGCGCGTAGAGCAATACACGGGAGGCGTGGATTTGAATATTGGTTGGGTAGGGTACTCAAGCGAGGGCGATTATCGTTAGTCCGGTAACCACAAGTATCGCTGCAGCCAGCTTTTGGATCATCAGTCGCGATGAAAGCGTTTCGCCAAGAAGTTGCGGGAATTTTTTGCCGAGTAAAACGGTTGCAAAAAAGACGACCAGCGGTGTGGAGCCTGTGATGGCACTCGTGAGCGATAGAGGACCAGTGGCAATAGCAAACGTGAGGAGCGCTAGTGCGGCGGTGGCAAGGCCGACATCGATGGCAAGCGCAACGATCGCCCTTGGCCTTCGGACGAACCTGATTAGCTCGCTTGCTATGTCGCCACGAAGGTTCATCGGCAGTAGCACGACTGCCATTCCTGCTCCTCGAAGCCCGAGCGCATGCCAGAAGGAGACATCATCGGTGATCGTCTTTAGTAAGGTCTGGCCGCTTGCGAGTAGGAAGACTGCAATCAGCAGATAACCAAACGTGCCCGAGAGACCGATCGGCTGGGTGCCGCGTGAGAATTTTAGTGCGGCTATTATCGCTCCGGTTGCGGCGAGCACGACCGCTACGGATTCTAGAACTGAGAGCGATTCACCAAGTAGGGCAACGGCGAAAACCACTGTAATGAGCGGATAGGACTGTGAAATCGGCGTGACTCTCGATACCTCGTCTCGGCTAAGCGACCAGAGAATTAGCCACGCGCCGAATCCCCAAAAGATTCCAACTCCGATGCCTTTGAGCCAGATTTCGGCCGGCAAGGATGGGTACTGATTAACGACGCCTATCACGACGAAAGTCGTGAGTGTCTGAAATCCGATGAATAGCAGGAAGGCACGCGAGCGAAGACCGAGGGTGGTCATGATCACTTTGTCTGTGATGTTCAACCCAGCGAACAGTGCGGCGCTTAGCAAGGCTGCGGCGGTCCAGTCGATGCGAGTACTCCCTTTTGGCGTGAATAAATGTCGAGCAGGGTAAATGGCGAGCTGTGACGCGACGTCGGCATACTATTCTCGACATGTACGAAAAGCCCCCGCCGAAATACGGGGGCTTCTTACGTTTTGCCAAATATGACTCGCGACGCAAGGTTCGAACCTACGCGCCCAAAGCGAGTGCAATGCAGCTGCGCCCAACCCCGATAATGAAAATGTGGCACTGGCACCACCTAACCATCGAGAATGCCGTTCAACTCGTCCATTTCGTCAGACGTTAGTTCCCACTCGGCGGCGGCGGCATTCTGGCGGATCTGATCCGGGTTGCTGGCACCGGCGATCACCGATCCAACTGATTTCCGACCCAGAAGCCATGCGAAAGCCAGCTCGACCATCGAATGACCGCGCTTCTCAACGAATACTTCAAGCTGATCGAGGATGTCGAAGTTCGCCTCAGAAAGTCGCTTTTCCTGCGCTGCAGGAGTCAACGACAACCGGGTGTTTTCGGGAACGGCCTCGCCACGGCGATACTTGCCGGTCAGGAACCCGTGCGCAAGCGGGAAGAACGGTAGTGTGCCGAGCCCATACTTCTCAGATACCGGCAATACAGCTCGTTCAACGCCCCGCTCGAGCATCGAATACTCGGGCTGCGATGAAATGAACGGCACGTAACCATGATGCCGTGCGGTCCACTGAGCATCAGCTATGCGCCACGGATCGAAGTTTGAAAGACCGATGTATCGAATTTTCCCGTCGCGAACCGCGTCATCGAGAGCCCTTAATGTCTCGTCGATCGGGGTATCGGGATCCTGCTTATGCATCTGGTACAGATCGATGTAATCGGTTTGCAGGCGCCGCAGTGAACCTTCTAGCGAGTCCATGATGTGCTTGCGAGACCCGCCCTTGCCATGAGGCCCGTCTTCCCACAGCATGCCGAACTTCGTTGCGATCAGCGCTTCATCACGCCGATCCGTCAGCGACCGACCGATGATCTCTTCCGAGTTGCCGTGTGAGTAGATGTTGGCAGTGTCGATGAAGTTAATGCCTTCGTCGAGAGCGGCGAAGATCACTTCACGAGCTTCCTTGAACTCCATGCGGCCGCCGAAGTTATTGGTTCCAAGCCCGATGACGCTAACTTCTAGCCCGGAGTTCCCAAGGTGTCGATACTTCATATTTATCTTTAGCCCCTGACGAACTTGCTCGTCTTTTCATTTCCACATGATCAGCAAATGTGCGCGGTTCATGAACAGCGGTGATTATAGTCGGCGATATGCCGAACGGGGGTGTGGGTGGCACTCATAGCGGGGAAGGGTGCGCTGTCATTGCGAGGAGGGGGGAACGAGCAACGTGGCAATCAGCGGATGAACGGAACGCTATTGTTGATTCAGGGAACAACGGTTTACGATTGGGTCTTACTAGGTAATGCGCGTATCTCTCACATTCAAGGTGTTCCAACGTGATTGCCAATTCCCGGAGCCTCCTCGCAACGACAGCACTAGCCAACCTCGCACTCGCCTAAAACATGACACTCGAACAACTCGTAATAGGGCTCATCCGTGTCGCCGGATCGCTTCCAGTGCTGCGCTGGGCGTTCGCGGGCGCACTAATCGCCATAGTGGTCGATTTTTCCGATCTGTTCTTCATGGGCGTGCTCGATCTCGGCGGACTTCGCAACTACCAGGCGTTCGATAAGTGGCTCGACATCGTCTACATGCTCACGTTCCTGTGGGTGGCGAACAAGTGGACGGGTCCTGATCGAAAAATAGCGCTGGCTTTGTTCGGGTTCCGGATGATCGGTTTCATCGGATTCGAACTCACCGGAAACAGGCCGATACTCCTGATATTTCCGAACGTTTTCGAGTTCTGGTTCGTGTTTGTGGCGATGAGGAAACACTACTGGCCCAACTACGAAATGACCCGCCAGCGGATAGTGAAGTGGCTGCTGGTGGTACTCGTATTGAAACTAGGCCAAGAGTGGGTGCTACACGGCGGCCAGTACCTCGACAGCTTCACACTTTTCGAAGCTGTCGAGGCGATTTGGGACTTCGTGACGTTCTGGTGACGGTGTTTGTCATTGCGAGGAGGCCCTGCGAGGTGGCAATCGCGCTGAACACCTACTACTTAACGACCTAGCCAAGCAATGTCACACCATCACGGCCATTCCCATATGCCTCAGCCCGTGGCTCAGTAACGCCGATTGCCATGTCGCTCGTTCCTCACCCCTCGCAATGACAAAATCTCACCCACTCCACTAACCGAAAGCATCAACCAACCCACCAGAACCCCAGAAAACGTGGCTACGCCACTTACCAGACCTGGGCGTCGCCTTCCCGGCGGGGGTCCGACGCCGCGAACAGCGTGCCATTGTCGAGATCAACCTGAATAGCCCCCTCGCTTCCGTTGCCGCCCCAGGCATCGGTAGAACCAATCACCTGCCCACGACTCTTCAGACCCTCGACTACCTCGTCGCCAGCACGAAGCTCGATGTCTAGCGTGTCTGAAGACGGATACGGTGCCATCGATCCCGTATTCGCCTGATTATGAGTCCAGCGCGGCCCGTCGATCGCCTCCGCAACGTTCAGACCAAAGTCGAACACGCTCGTAACGATCTGCATATTGGTTTGAACCTGCGTATCGCCGCCCGGCGTACCGCAAACCAGTTCCAGCCTGCCTCCCCGATCAACCGGCTTCGAGAAGACCATCACCGGGTTCATAGTGTGGCGAACTCGCTGGCCCGGGTTCAGGAAATCGATATGGCCAGGATCCAGGTGCCAGTAGGTCATCCGGTTATTCATCAGAATTCCGGTCGACCCGGCGATAACGCAAGATCCAAACGACGTCTGAATGCTCTGCAGCTCACCAACCGAATTGCCCCAGCGATCGACAATACAGAAGTGCGTCGTGTCGCTTCCTGCTGAGTGAATTCGACCACCAATACGATGCTTC
>CAVOCL010000096.1:0-7184 GCA_963694185.1 Dehalococcoidia bacterium | reverse complement strand
ACCCGGAAACCATAGGTTCCTACTGGGGCGAGATTCAGGGCAACATCGCACTAGGATTGGACTGTGTTGGAGTTGTGACCGATGGTGGAGTTCGTGATCTAAAAGAGGCCGAAGAAATGGGCTTCCCATTCTGGGCTAAAGAAGTGCTGGTATCTCACGGCTATGTCCACGGTGTTGCTTACAACGTGCCTGTCGACGTCGGCGGAGTCTACATCGAGCCCGGCGATTTGATCGCAGCGGACCTTCACGGTGCTATTCACATTCCACTTGACGCCGCAAAGAGGCTTCCGGACGCTGCAGCAGCGCTTGCCAATCAGGAAGACGCTGTCATCAGCGTTGCACGTTCAGGAAACGTCACTGTCGAGACTCTGGCAGAAGCGTGGGCCGAATCAGCTCGACGAGGAGCCAAGTCCAGCTACTAGCTGCTCGCTGGTCGATCGAATACGACGGCGTAAGTCGATAGTTGAGGAAGAAAGGTCGGGTGTACTCGACCTTTCTTTGATTAAGCCTGTGTGGCCAAAATCTGGCAGGAAAGCTGGCATTCACCGAAATTGGGTCGTTTCTAAATACTTACGCCGTCAGATTTCGATGATTTAACAAAAACTCGCTATCAACGTACGTGAATGGTTTGAGACACTTATTACTAGTTCACCATCACGTTATTTACTTTCGTTCAGCGCGCATCCCATGATTGTTGTCGACAACCTAACTAAGTCCTTTGGCGGACGAGATCTACTCTCGTCGGTTTCGTTCACCGTATCTTCAGGCGAAAAAGTCGGCATCGTTGGTCCTAATGGCGCCGGCAAAACAACCCTGCTCAAGATGATCGCGGGCGACGAGCCTATGAGCGCCGGACAAGTCAACATTTCAGAAGGCGAACTGGCCTATCTGCACCAGGAATCAGATGTTGATCTCGACAGAGACCTTGGCGATGAGATGTGGTCGGCACTGCCGGAACTCGATACCCTACGACGACGTATATATGAGATTGAAGATGCGCTCCTCGTCGATGATGACGACGTAACAGGGTTGATCACAGAACTCGACGATTCCCACGGCCGGTTCAAAGTGCTTGGCGGTAACGGTGTCGATTCGTCCATTGCTAGAGTCACATCCGGCCTCGGCTTTAGTGGCGACGATATCGAGAAGCCATGTGGCGACTTCTCGGGTGGTTGGCGAATGCGTATATCACTGGCAAAAATCTTACTTCGCCGAGAAGAACATTTGCTTCTCGACGAACCTACAAACCATCTCGATAAAGCTTCAAAGCGATGGCTCGCCGAAGAACTGGCGGAATATCCCGGTGCAGTGCTGATGGTTACACACGACGGCGAATTCCTTGAGAAGGTTTCAACCCGTGTACTGGATATCGAGCACGGTCAGGTGCAATCGTACCCTGGTAGCTTTGCCGACTATCAGCGCAGCAAGATGACACGCCAGGCTCAGCTCGACGTTCAGGCTGAACGACAGGAACGGGAAGTTGCTCGGCAGGAACAGTTCATCGATCGGTTCAGGTCGAAGGCTACTAAGGCACGTCAGGTACAGAGCCGGATCAAAGCACTGGGTCGGATGGACCGCGTCGAGCGAATGACAACCTCGAAGGCCACGAAATTCCAGATCAAATCATCTGGCAGAGTAGAACTAAAAGTTCTCGACGCCCTTTCTATTTCTCACGACTGGGAAGACTCACCGGTGCTTCTCGATGTGTCACTTGAAGTTGAACGAGGCCAGAAAATTGCCCTGATTGGCCACAACGGTGGTGGCAAAAGCACGTTCCTCAGAATTCTTGCAGGTGAAGTCGAGCCATCAGAAGGCAAAGTCATCTGGGCAGAACGAGCCAAACGAGGCTATTACGCTCAGCATCAGGACGAGTCTCTGGATCTAAATTCAACTGTTCTGGAATCAGTTCGAGAGTCGGCGCAGGATCAACCTGATGGCGCACTTCGTGGAATTCTCGGACGATTTCTATTTTCATCCGACGACGTGTTCAAATCGATCCGCATGTTGTCGGGTGGCGAAAAAAGCCGAGTAGCACTCGCTAAATTTCTAGTTCAACCGAACAACGTATTACTGCTTGATGAACCGACGAACCACCTCGACGCTGCTACGAGGAAAGAACTGCTGAAGGCTCTTGCCGATTATGACGGCACGGTTATCTGTGCCAGCCACGACCCGGCTATCGTCGAGGAAATTGCCACACACGTTTACACCGTGGAGAACGGCGAAATTACGCTTCTAAGCGTGAACGCGTAAACTCGGGCAGTTTTTCGGACAGCGATAACGCAGTTCCAAGCCCCAGAGAGGGTTTCTGGAATACTCCGCCCACAGATCGGGTCGCTTCGTTATCGACTCGGAAGAACTTCGTGAACAGTCGTGCCTGGTCGTCAGATGATATTCCAACACCCTGATCGACTACAGCGATCTCGAGATTATTGTTTTTGATCTGACCTCCCATGGTGATCGTGGTTCCAGATGGCGAGTATTTGTGTGCGTTGCTGATGAGGTTCATCAGTACCTGCACGATTCGCCGACGGTCCAATTGCACAATGTGACCGGCTAGACCACCGTCAAATGCAAACGACTGTCGCTTGCTGCCAAGAAGAGGCGACATCGCTCTCGTGACCTCTGTTACGAGTTCGCCCATATCGAATTCTTCTCGGTCAATTTTCACTTCACCAGATTCCAGGCGAGAGTAGTCGAGCAGGTCGTTGATCAGAGTTAGCAGGTGCTGACCACTCTTCTTCACGATGTCGAGCTGCTTGATATTTCGCTCTTCTTTTTCGCCACCCTGATGCTTCGAGAGGATGTCGGTGAAGGCGATGATGCTTGTGAGAGGCGTCTTTAGTTCGTGAGACACGGTGGAAATGAACTTCGTGCGCTCTTCATTGATCTGTTGCAACTCGCGGTTTACGAGGTCTAATTTGGTCGAAGAGAGCTCTCGAGATGCGAGCTGTCGTTCGTGTTCAATTGCTTCAACACGGTGGCGCCACAGGCGCACATCTACGAACAGAACTGCACCAAGAAGAACCGTGAAACCGAGACCAAGGCTGACCATGGTCGAGCGGAATATCACGGATCGTGACTGTCCGATTCCGTTAGCCAGTTCGTTCGTGACATCACTGGTTACTCCGAGCACGACTGCGGGTCGTCCTCGCTCGGCATCCATGAATGGAATGAACGTTTCCACTACGTCGGCGTGATATTTCTGGCCACCAGGTGGTGCAACTACGAAGTTGCGGATAAGCCCAGAAGAAATTGTGCCATCAACTGTGCCTTCGAAAATCGGTCGCTGGAACAGATCTACATTATCTCGACTGTACGTTGAACTCCAAATGAACTTTCCATCTGGTGAGTAAAGGTTCAGGCGGACGATGTTTGATTCGTTCAGCAGATCGGCAATGTACTCGGAAGAATTGCCTGCCCCGGTAATTTTCGATAACCCTGCAGTTTCTGAATCCTTCAGTAGATCGGAAACCACCTCAGCTACGCCCATCGCCTGTTTCACGGAACGTTCGGTTGCAAATTCAACTACTCGTTTTTCCTCAGACTTTGAAGTGGAAAAGTTGATTGCCAGGGCTACACCAGAGAACGTAAGGCCAGCGATGATGAGGAATAAACCAGTCAAACGGAATTTGCCCATGCCGAATAATCCGGCTGTTTGGGCTGCTGTTCGTGTCCTGTTTGCTTGCATCTGAATGATCGGTGTGCCGTAGAGGCTCAACGTTCAGGCGGTTGGCGAAATTCCAACTGCCTTACTTGTTTTTGCCTTTGCCGTTCGAGTTACCGGATTTGCCAGGTGATGAATCGTCGTCGGAATCATCGGTGTCAGGCTGGTAAACCACCAGAATGGTCGAGTCATCGTCGCCGTCACCAACAGGTTCTTCGTCGATTACAGGCTCATCAACAACGGGATCCGTCGTGTCAGGTTCGTCATCGTCGCCTGAATCAGGCTCGAAGAATGCGAGAACGATCGAGTCGTCATCGCCAAAGTGATCATTTGCGTCCGTTTCACCGGAGGACTCTGTATCTGAGTTCTCGTTATTTGAATTTTCCGAATTATCGGTCGGCTCGGTGCTGCCGGAACCCGACTGTTCGCCCTCATCAGAACCTGAGCCTGTATCAGACTCTGATCCAGAAGATGACGATGAAGAACTGCTAGAAGATGATGTCTGTCCGGCCGCAGAATTCACAGAAGGTGTGCTGCTAGACCCTGATGAGCTCTGCCCGAACGCACTCGAACCCGAGGCTCGCCAATACTGGTGGCTGGTCGTTGTTTGCGCTTGGGTCGCCAGATTCGCCAAATAAATTGCCAGCCGATGCTAGCAACAGTCCGCCGTCAGCCAGTTCCGACATGATTCCAAGTCCTGAAGCGACAGATACCAGGATCTCTGCAGGCATTTCACCGGAAGCCATCGGGCTATCACCGGCAATGCTGAAGTCGGAATGTGCAACGTCTTGGTTGCTTGAGTAGTTTGAAGAATCAACGGCGAGTCTCTGACCTTCGAAAAGTACTTCGAGCTTGGAAGCCATTATTTCGTCGGATTCGAACGAGAAGCCGCCGGTATCGACAACGAATTCGTGTCGAGGTGCGTCTGCGGGTGCATAAGGAGCGACCGTGGAAAGATGTGCTGTACCAGTTACAGGGGCACATGCAGTACTCAAAGCGAGCACAACTAGGCCTAATGGCGCAACGTAACGTCGGACTGACCGCATTAGCCGCCGTAGCGACCTACCAGACGACAGAGTGCCTGCGCCTGAGCGGTAAATGCTTGTTGTATTGATTCTGGTCCTGAAAGCCATAATCGCACAAATCTTTCGAAGTGCAGATCAGTGGCTCTTGGGGGGTGGGCCCATTAATGCATGACCTGCACGTACTCAATCCAGATTGATGGATAACTAGTACGTGGAGACACATAGCGGAATCATGGGCAACGTAACTAGTGGCTCGTTTGGTGACCCAACAGGCTCATCGGCTGGTGGGTGGTACCACCTATCACCATCTGCCAGATGCTCGCCCGGTTTGCCCAGGGTGTGGGCAAGATTTGGGCGATTAATGCGAATTACTGGAGCGCGCACCTACGCGGAAGTAGATACCTATGCATGCACTGTATTACTACTGAACAGACTCGACCGGATTCACCGTTACTCGGTGCAGAGGCACATCGCCTGTGTTGATGAACTGGTGTCGAATTCCGCCCGGAACCAAGACTGCATCCCCGGTCTTGACCGGGTACTCTTTGCCACCGCAAACGAGAATGCCTGAACCTTCGGTGATAAACGCCTGATGTTCCCATTCATGCACGTGATCTGGACTTGACTCACCCGGCGCATGCTTCACATAGAGCATCACGTAAGACGACACTCCATCGCCAGGGCCTAGAAGGGGATTCGAGCTTCCTTGCTCGTTGCGTATTACGGGTTCCACTCGATTTGCCTCACATGTTTATTGATAATTGGTCCAGAGCCGAGATGTTACTCAACACCCCGTTACGTTGCCCGGTCGTCACACATCAGTTCGACGCCAGAATGGTTCACGCTTTCGCATGTTTTCCAGTACTGACTCGTCCCAGGGTTCCATCTCGTTGCCATCGGGTTGAGGCGATTTTCCGTTCCAGCCGATTCGATCATGAACTCGGGAATCTTTGTAATAAACAATGTAGCTGATGCTCAGCAGTACGTCGAATAGTTCGGCACTGTCTGCTTCGAACGCTCTTATCGCATCGTCTTGTTGCTCAGGCGCAAGCGAATTGAACAATGGGTTTTGTGAACCAAACGAATTCATTGAGTTCGTGAACAAAGCACTGAATCGCGCCTGTTGACCGGAGAGGCGAACAATCTCATCGCTGAGATTCATCTGACCCGCGGACGGCAGCTCATCGACTGCTGGAATTAGTCGATCAAGGATTGAATCGAGTAGCTTCTGGTCGATTTTGGTGTTCATGGTCATGTGATCAGCCCTTCAAATCCTGCCGATTGGCAACTATGTAATCGGCGGTTCGTAACGCAAGTGCCTGAATCGTTGGGGTTGGGTTCACGGCTGCGCCAGTTACGAACACGCTGCCATCGACGACGAACAGGTTGTCCACATCGTGTGATTGCCCCCATTTGTCGACCACGGAAGCTTCTGGATCGTTACCCATGCGTGCGGTTCCCATCAGATGCCAGCCAGACTGCCGCATCATCGGGTCGACATATATGTCGGCTGCCCCGGCCGCTTCGAGAGCTTTCTTAGCGTTTTCGATTGCGTGATCGAGCTGGTCACGAGAGTTCTTGCTCAGCGTGTACGTAATTCGAGGAGCCGGAATGCCATCGGAATCGGTCAGTTCGGGATCGAGATCGACAGTGTTGTGAAGTTCGGGAAGATCCTCACCGATAACCGCCATTCCCATCGTGCTACCTAGTCGCTTTTCCAGCAACTCGTGATGTTTCTCACCCCATGGAATCGGCTTTCGTAATCCACCTTTGGCGATCCATGCAGGACCCAGACTTCTTTGAAATTGGAACGTATACCCTCGAACGAACCCCCTGCTTTTATCGGTTTCGTAGAACTCCTGACTCAATGCGATATTCCCGAGTGGTCCCTGCCACGTCTTCATCTTCTCCGGGAATGTCCCCGAGATCATGGCAAACGGGTGAAACATCAGGTTCTTACCAACGAGTCCACTGGAATTAGCGAGCCCGTCTGGGTGTGAGTCATCTGCTGAGTTCAGAAGCAGTCGGGGAGTGCCGATACCGTTGGCTGCCATGATGACTGCACGAGCGTTCTGGTGGCGTTCGTTACCCTTCGAATCAACGTAATCGGCCCCAGACGCCCGACCCGAATCATCAGTCGTGATCTTGCGTACCCGAGCGCCCGTTTCAATCACAGCGCCATTACGTAGTGCGCGAGGCCAGTACGTAAGATCGGTACTCGACTTTGCCCGTTGATAGCAGCCCATGTGATTATGTCCGCAGAAGTTGCAAGCATCTCGACCCTCGCCATAGCGCTGCGAATTGATATAGCTATCCGAAGGCCACCAGTGCCATCCGAGCTTCTCGAACCCGCTAATCAGCTTGTTACCGTCTTTTCCTAACGGTATAGGAGGCATTTGTCGGGGACTTCGAGGTGGGTTAGCCGGATCACCGTTTATTCCCGAACATCCCATAACCTCATCGTTCAGGTCATAAAATTCTTCAAGTTCCTC
>CAVOCL010000095.1:0-7185 GCA_963694185.1 Dehalococcoidia bacterium | reverse complement strand
CGCAGCTGTAGCGAGTGGTCGGGAATTCCAAGATTGGATATTGCAGTGTGAGCCGACTCCGACCGGTAAACGCTTTCACGGTAAATAGCCGTGTACCCGGCCTTTCTCGCGTCCTCGCTCACCCGACTGTTAGCCGGCACTCGTACGAAAACACGATGTGCACCAGCACCGCCCGCCGGAATCGCAATCTGCTCGAGTAGCTCAAGCGCCAGATCAGACTTCGAGTTGCGTAAATATAGCTCGGCAACTTCCCATGCCTGTGGACCTGAGCGTGGCCCAGCCTTCAGCACAGCGTCGATGCGACCACGGTGCGCTTCAACCCAACAGCTCTGCCATGCACGAGGCGATAGGGCAATGCTGGCGTACTTAACCGTTGGAAACCCGCCCGGTCCCCCACTAAGTGCACCAACTAAAGTGCACGTCTCACCCTGACCCGACGACTGGCTGAATTGCAGCAGTCCGGGCGAATCTGTTGGGTGAAGGTGGCGGATCATACTGTGCTTGGGGTTTCCTCCGTCAGTTGTAAATGGCTCATTCTCGAAGAATCCGTACGGGCTTCTTCTGCCAGTTCTACGAACAGTGCGTGCAGTCGGGTGTCTTCGGTTAGTTCGGGGTGGAATGATGTTGCGAGAACACGTCCACTCTTCACTGCAACTGCCTGCGCAGGTGTTCCATCTTCTTTTGCTGGAACACTTGCCAGTATATCTACGCCATTCCCAGTGTTCTGAACAATCGGCGCACGAATAAACACTGCCAGCATCGGATCGCCGTCGACGCCCTCGATCTCAAGCTCCGCCTCGAAGCTATCGACTTGCCGCCCGAAGTAATTTCGAGCGACACCGATGTCGATAAGGTTCAGCGGTGTTGGGTACGGATCGGCAAGCTCGCGAGCGATCACGATCATGCCAGCACACGTTCCCCAAAGCGCCATTCCCGACTCCACGTGCGAACGCAATTCATCAATGAATCCAAACATTCCAAGCAGCTTCACGATGGTCGTGCTTTCACCACCGGGGATGATCAAGCCATCGATTTCGGAAAGCTGTCGAACCTTCCGAATCTCTTTGGCGTTGATCCCGATCAGGCCGAGCATGTGTATGTGCTCGGCGAAATCGCCCTGTAGTGCAAGTACACCGATTCGAACATTACTCGAAGTTCGTGTGCTACCAGAATTCACGGAATTTCCGTTCAATCCACTTACCAGCCACGAGTCTGAAGCTGTTGATCTTCAGGAATCTTGCTGGCTTCGATTCCAGGCATAGCGTCGCCGAGTCCACGAGAGATTTCGGCAAGCATGTCGGGATCGTTGTAGTGAGTCGTCGCCCGAACAATGGCATCAGCCATCTTCGCCGGGTTGTCGCTCTTGAAGATTCCTGAACCGACAAACACACCCTCGACACCGATCTGCATAAGCAGCGCTGCGTCGGCGGGAGTTGCGATTCCACCAGCTGCGAAGTTCACAACCGGGAGCTTGCCCGTGCGTGCAACTTCAACAACGAGTTCATAAGGAGCCTGGTAGTCACGAGCAAGTGACATCAGCTCTTCAGTCGGAGCGTTCTGTATCGTGCGAATATCGGCAAAAATCTGGCGAGCGTGCGTCACAGCGTGAACAATGTCACCGGTACCGGCTTCACCCTTCGTGCGGATCATCGCTGCGCCTTCACCAATACGGCGAAGTGCCTCACCAATGTTTCGTGCGCCACAAACGTAAGGCATTTTGTACTGCCATTTGTCGATGTGGTAAGCATTGTCTGCAGGCGTAAGAACTTCCGATTCGTCACAGTAGTCGACGCCGAGAGCCTCGAGGATTTGGGCCTCAACAAAGTGACCGATTCGAGCCTTCGCCATTACTGGAATGGAAACGGCATCAATAATGCCTGAAATGAGGTCGGGGTCGGACATTCGTGCCACTCCGCCATCACGACGGATGTCTGAAGGAACGCGTTCTAGTGCCATTACGGAAACAGCACCGGCGTCTTCAGCGATCTTCGCCTGGTCGGGAGTTACGACGTCCATGATGACGCCGCCCTTGAGCATCTGGGCCAATCCGCCCTTTACTCGCCAGTCGCCCACTTCGGGCTTTGACATTTCTTTCCACCGCTGGGCGCCTGCGCCATTGCCAGTAGATACGGGAGTAGTTGCCATTTTTATATGGTCCTTCCGGCTTTTTGAGGTCAATCCCGTTTTTGTGTTGGGAGACCTGGTGATATGTGATCGCGACACCGAACCCGCGTCACACCTTTGCGCCATCCTGACGCATTACCCGTAATTATACGCCCGCGTACGCGATAAGGCTGGATATTGAGAACGAAATGACCAGTTGAAGTTAATCGCCCCCCCCCCCCGACCAAGCACGAACGCTTGATCGAGGGCTACCCGGTGATGACGACGACGGGGTGCAACCAATCGACCTCATCCAACAGATCTAGTAGACGATCGTTCCGGAGAGTGTGTTGACCGACGGAGCCCCGGGAGGGGCAGTGAAGTCGATAACCGCAGTAACGTCGATCACGCCATCGGCTCCACTAAATCGTCCAGTGCCACCGGTAACGTTGTAAAGGTGGCCCGATCAAATCGGACCCTGCGCCGGCGAAATCATATAACGATACGCCCAAGCGTTGGTGTGAATGAACGCATCGTAACGACGTGAACGCGAAAAGCCCGCAGCGATCACTCGCTACGGGCTTCTGAAATCATCCAAATGAGAACCGAGGTCTACAGACCCTTTTCAACCATGACGTTGGCAAGGTCGGCAGTTCGTGAGGAATAGCCCCACTCGTTGTCGTACCAACCGACTACCTTTACGAATCCACCACCAACAGCCGAAGTTGCCAGTGAGTCGATCGTGCAAGAGTTCGGGTTGCCAATGTAGTCGACAGAAACCAACGGCTCGTCGGAGTAGCCGAGAATGCCGTGCAGCGAGCCGTCCATCGAAGCCTGTCGGTAGGCCTCGTTCACATCTTCAAGCGATGCATTGCTCTCAAGTTTCACTGTAAGGTCGGTAACCGATCCGGTGATGACCGGCACACGGTAAGCCATTCCATCGATCTTGCCCTTGAGTTCCGGAATAACCAGAGTCACAGCCTTGGCTGCACCGGTCGTTGTCGGAATGATGCTGTTGGCGGCTGCACGTGCTCGACGAAGATCTTCGTGAACCTGGTCAAGAATTTTCTGGTCGTTGGTGTAGGCGTGAATTGTCGACATCAATGCGCTCTCGATGCCGAAGCTATCGTGAAGAACCTTGGCCATCGGGGCCACACAGTTGGTCGTGCAAGAAGCGTTCGAAACAACGTTATGAGCTGAAGGATCGTACTGGCTGTCGTTAACACCGAGCACAATCGTGAGATCTTCGTTCTTGGCAGGAGCCGAAATAATGACCTTCTTGGCACCACCGTTAAGGTGACCCGCAGCCTTGGTGGCATCGGTGAAGAATCCGGTCGACTCGATGACGATTTCGACGCCCTCATCGCCCCAGTTGATTGCGGAAGGATCACGTTCCGAGAAGGACGTGATCTTGCGGCCGTCGATAACCAGAGCGCCATCCTCCGCCTCAACCGTGCCCGAGTATCGACCGTATGTGGAGTCGAACTTGAACAGGTGAGCGTTCGTCGCTGCGTCACCCAAATCGTTGATCGCTACAACTTCAAGCGTGTCGGGGTGTCGTTCCTGAATCGTTCGGAATACCTGACGACCAATTCGCCCGAAACCGTTAATTCCAATCTTCGTCTTTGCCATTTACTTGCCCGTTCCTCTACTGCTCGTACTAACTAACTTGTTCTGAATAAATAATTTCGCTACTAATTAGGTAGCACGCGCTTACCGGCGTATTGTGCCTTACTTCCGAGAAGCTCTTCGATTCGAAGAAGTCGGTTGTACTTGGCGATTCGCTCGCTGCGTGCCGGAGCACCGGTCTTGATCTGCCCAGCTGAAGTTCCAACTGCAAGATCAGCAATGGAAGTATCTTCAGTCTCGCCCGAACGGTGACTAATGACAACGCCGAAGTTGGCGTTCTGTGCAATCGCCACAGTATCGAGTGTCTCCGAAACACTGCCGACCTGGTTCAACTTTACGAGAACTGCGTTACCGGCCTTCGTGTCGATTCCCTGCTGCACGTACCGAGCCTGCGTTACGTAAAGATCGTCACCAACGAGTTGGATGCTATCGCCGGACCTTGCGGTCTGAACTTCCCATCCTGACCAGTCGTCTTCGGCAAGCCCGTCCTCAACCGAATAGATCGGGAAGTCCTTAGCGAGCGTTGCGTACTCTTCGACCATCTCTTCGCTGGAAAGCTTTCGGCTCTCTCGTGAAAGATCGTAAATGCCGTCAACGTAGAACTCGGATGAAGCAGGGTCGAGTGCGATGTACACATCTTCACCAAGCTTGTATCCGGCGCCTTCGATAGCGGCCGTAGCGTACACAAGCGCCTGACGGTTAGTCAGACCCTGAGGTGCGAATCCGCCCTCATCACCAACGGTTGTTGCGTGGCCGTCGGCGTGAAGCTTCTTCTGCAACCACTGGTACATCTCAGCACCGCAGCGCAATGCTTCGGAGAACGAGTCGATGCCCACCGGAACAACCATGAATTCCTGAAAATCGGTCGAGCCCATCGCGTGAGCACCACCGTTGAGAACGTTGAACATCGGTACTGGAAGCTCTACGGGAGAGTCGTTTCCTGCGAGTTCAGCGATGTGCTGGAACACTTCTTTGCCTGAACTAACTGCACCGGCTCGCAATGCTGCCAGTGAAATAGCGAGAATAGCGTTTGCGCCGACTCGACCTTTATTAGGAGTACCGTCGAGGTCGATCATCACCTGATCAACGGCTCGCTGATCGGTTGCTTGAAGCCCAACAACGGCTTTTCCAAGCTCGCCGTTTACTGCGCCAACAGCTTTAAGAACACCCTTGCCGCCGAAACGATTGGCATCAGCATCTCGAAGCTCAACGGCCTCTCGGCTTCCGGTGCTGGCTCCCGAAGGAACCGCAGCTGAAGCGGCTGTTCCGTCATCAAGAACGACAGTGGCGCCAACCGTTGGGTTGCCGCGTGAGTCGAGGATTTCGTGTCCGATTACCGATGTGATTTTTGCCATGTGAGTTTCTTTGTTCGTTATTTTCTTGGGCTAGCCGTGCTGCCAAATCAGGCAAGGAGAGTTACAAATAATTCTAGAGACCGAGCGCCGTTCGCTGGGCCGAGAGTAGATTTTCGATTCCTGCTTCGCCAAGCACCAACATCTCGTCGAGCTGTGATCGGGTAAACGTGGCTTCCTCGCCCGTTCCCTGAAGCTCTACGAACTCACCACTACCGGTCATAACAATGTTCATGTCGACGTCGGCAGCTGAATCTTCGTTGTAGTCGAGATCGAGCACGGCAGCGCCGTCGACGATGCCAACGCTAATAGCAGCGATCGAATCCTTCAATGGAATCGATTCAATTGTCCCGGCTTCGACCAATCCCGATAAACCTTGGTGAAGTGCAACGTATGCACCGGTTATCGAAGCTGTACGTGTGCCGCCATCGGCACGTAGTACATCACAGTCCAACGTGATCGAAATTTCACCAAGTGCAGAAAGATCGGTCACCGAACGCAACGCTCGCCCGATCAAACGCTGAATTTCCTGAGTACGACCGCCAACTTTGCTTCGTTCACGTCGAACCCGCTCACGAGTCGATCGCGGAAGCATCGAATACTCGGCTGTCACCCATCCGGTGCCCTTGCCACGCATCCAGGGCGGAACTCTGGTTTCTACTGTCGCTGCGCACATCACTATGGTGTTTCCGGTTTCGATAAGCGCCGAGCCTTCGGCATCGGGCACGTAGCCGGGAGTGATTTTGATCGGGCGTTGTTCCGATAATGTGCGGTTGCCTGAACGAACGAGAGTAGTTTGCGTCAAATTGAAGGTTCCTTTGGTGAATCAACCAACGATTTTATCAGCGAATTCGCCAAACCTATGAAGGAAATCGTAGAGATTTTGTAAACATTGTTTAACGAACGGGGCGTGTCGAGGCAAATATTCGGCCTAGAAAGCTCCTTGTGGGGGGCAATTCAGGCGATATTCGGTTATCGTTGACGGCGCAAAAATATGTCAAAAAACGAACGTGCCAATGACCTGAAACGGTCGAAACGGCAACAACGGAAAAGGTACTGGCGAAAATGCGAATAGCGGTAATGGGTGCAGGAGCAGTGGGCGGATACTTCGGCGGCGTGCTCGCAAATCAAGGCGAAGACGTTGTGCTCATAGCTCGAGGTGCACATGGCGACGCGATCGCGAAGAACGGCCTGCAGGTCGATAGCCACTGGGGCAACTTCAATGTGAAGGTCGAAGTAACCGACGACCCATCTACGGTGGGCGAAGTTGATCTCATTCTCCACTGCATCAAGTTGTATTCCAATGCTGAAGCCTTTCCGACAATGAAGGGCATGATCGGCGACAACACCACGATTCTCACGATTCAAAACGGTGCCACAGCGGGGTCGATCCTTAGTGAAGAGTTCGGCGAAAAACACGTTCTTCAGGGTGCGACCTACATCGAAACCGGCATCGCCGGCCCCGGTCACATTCACCAGAGCGGTTCGACTGCAATGATCGAATTTGGCGAAACCGACGGATCACAGACCGAGCGGGTAGAAGCCATCCGTAAACTTCTTGAACGTGAAGGAATTCAGGTCAAAGTCAGCAGCAACATCGTCGATACGTTGTGGACCAAGATGGTCGCCGTCGGTGCGATCGGATCTGTAATGGCAGCTTCCCGTGCGTCATTCGTCGAGATTCTCGCAAGCCCGACCGGTGAACAAACCGTTCGGACAACGATGGAAGAAATCGTAGCGGTAGGGCAGTCGCAGGGAGTGAACTTCCCACCTCGTTGCGTCGAAGCGAAAATGGCCGACGCTATTGGCGAAGCGGAAGAAACGCAAGCCTCGCTTCAGTACGATCTCGACAACGGCAAGCCACTCGAGCTCGACGATATTCTTGGTGCGGTCGTGAAAATCGGACGTGAAGCGGGAATTCCAGTTCCGTCGAGTGCAGCACTGGTAACGGTTCTAGATAAATTCAAACAAGGTTCGTAGCCACTTCAGCTGATTCCATCAACTGCCACTAATTGGAGAAAACCGTGACAACCGCACACGTAATTTCAGATGAGACACTCGCCAAGTTGGGCGAACTACCAACTCAAACGTTGATCGACGG
>CAVOCL010000094.1:0-7217 GCA_963694185.1 Dehalococcoidia bacterium | reverse complement strand
CGGCTCGCCATTGATTCTGTTTCGCTGCCGTCTGGGGAAGATCTCAGCGAAAGCGAGTCGAGCCAGTCGAAGATGTTCAATCCTCCGACGCCAAAGGAACTGGGAATGCCTACTGCTAATCCCGTTCAGATGATGGGTCAGGAAGACAAAGTGACCGTTTCGGTTGGAGCGCCAACGGATGAACTCTGCCCTGAATGCTCATCCCAGGTTGCGCACGTAGAAGGCTGCCTCAAGTGCTTCTCGTGCGGATACAGCAAGTGCTAAGTGGGTAACTAGTTACAAAAAAAAGAGGGCCGGGCGGAGTGATTTATCTGGCTCTTTTTTTGTTTGCTTCATACGCAATTGATGATGGGCGAACGGCGGGTGAATTGTCATTGCGAGGAGTGAGGCACGAGCGACGTGGCAATCAGCGATCATCCTCAGCAGTCTGTCATTCAAGGAGGCGACTTCCCTATGCCCACTTCGCCCTGGAGAGAATACAGCGTTGCTTACTAACGGTTATTGCCACGTCGTTCCTCCTCGCAATGACAGGAGAGCGGATGTTCAGCAGGACAATTGCTGCGGTAACCTAACTACTCTTCCAATCATTCACGACGAAAAGCCAAAACCCCAAACATGACAGACAAGCCCTTACTCGCAGTAACTATCGGTGACCCTTCAGGCATCGGACCCGAAATAGTCGTCAAAGCCCTCAAAGACCGCACGATGTACGACATCATGCGTCCCGTTCTAATAGGCACCGTTCTCGTCGTGCAAAAAGCACTCGATGCCATCAAGTCGACCGACACCGTGGTCGCCGTAAACGAACCATCGGAAGCCAAGTGCGAACCCGGCGTAATCGAAGTAATTTCACCAGGCGACTGGGAAGGCACCGAGTTCCCCGTAGGCAAGCACGACGCCGGATCGGGCGAAGCGAGCCACCTGTGGGTCGAAGAGGCCGCCAAGCTATGTATTGCAGGCGATGTTGAAGGCATGGTCACCGCTCCAGTGAACAAAGAGTCGTGGAACATGGGCGGATCGAAAGACACCGGCCACATGGAAGTGTTCAAGCGCCTGTCAGGTTCAAGCTACGTTGCCACCATGCTCGTAAGCGGCCAGATGCGTTGCATGCACCTGTCGACCCACATGTCGGTGGGCGAAGCGGTGAAGTACGTCACCACCGAAAACATCATGACGGCGACAAGGCTTACTCAGAAAATGTTCAAGGAATGGGGATTCGAAAACCCTCGTATTGCCATTGCAGCCCTTAACCCGCACGCTTCGGACAACGGATTGATCGGTAGCGAAGAGGCCGACGAGATCGCCCCGGCCGTTGTTCAGGCGATATCTGAAGGTATCGATGCATCCGGACCTCACCCCGCCGACACCGTGTTCAACAGCGCATCAGCCGGCAAGTACGATGTCGTTGTTGTGATGTACCACGATCAGGGTCACATCCCCATTAAGGTGTACGGCGTTGAGGAGTCGGTAACTGTGAATTTGGGACTGCCGTTCCTTCGCACTTCGGTCGATCATGGCACCGCTTTCGACATCGCCGGAACTGGCATTGCCAGTGAGATAAGCATGATCGAAGCGTTCAAACTCAGTGCTTCACTGGCGTCCCGCAGGGGCCTATCTACGTAACAGCCAAACAACCTAGTCCGTAAAACCCGACCCTTAATCACCATGATTTTCATAAGTGGTCATCCGTATAATCGGAACTAGAGTTGCCTTATTACATGCTCGCTGGCCGTTGCTAGCGGGTTCAAATCAGATCACACGGTTTCCGAATATGCGAATTGCGTTCATTGGTGGTGGAGTGATGGCACAGGCCATCATCTCCGGAGTTAAAGATGCCGGGCTAGACACCAGCATCATTGTTGGCGAGCCCTTCGAGGTTCGGCGCGAGTCGTTGAAAAACGATCTCGGTGTCGAAGCGACAGACAACAATAAAGAGGCCGTTACAGGCGCAGATATCGTTGTGCTTGCCATAAAACCTCAGCAGCTCGATTCGGTTGCCCAAGAGTTGAAGGGTGTGCTGAACTCGAACCAGACCGTGCTATCGATCATGGCCGGAGTGAAGATGCACTCTATCGGCCTGAAGCTCGGTCACACCAAACTCATTCGAGTTATGCCGAACACCCCTGCACAAATTCGCAAGGGAATTTCGGCGTGGCACGCTTCAGATGAAGTCGATCAAGCGACTCTAGATTTCGTTGCCAGCATGCTCCAAGCAATCGGGGATGAGCTGAAGTTCAGCGACGAAAAGAACATCGATATCGCTACTGCTCTAAGTGGAAGCGGTCCCGGCTACGTATTTGTAATGATCGAAGCGCTGGCCGATGCAGGCGTTGAACTCGGGCTTCCAGTGCACGTCGCACGCCATCTCGCTTCGCAAACAGTTCTTGGCAGTGCTGCCCTTCAGCGCGAAACGGGCAAGCACCCTGCTGAACTTCGAAACATGGTCACATCGCCTGGCGGCACGACTGCTGCCGGTCTGGCCGCCCTCGAAAATGGCGGATTTAGAGCTACGATTGCCGATGCTGTTCGCACTGCATATGAACGTGGCGAAGAACTGGCAGGCGGCAAATGAGCGGCGATTTCTTAGGCTTTATCGGCTGGCTACTCCAGATATTTGGCTACCTGATCGTTTTCCGGGCGCTGTCGTCATGGTTCCCAGATGCACGACGCCACCCGATCGTTCAGCTTCTGTTCCAGATCACCGATCCGATAATGATCCCGGCTTCTCGACTCATTCCTCGAATAGGAATGATCGATTTAAGCCCGATGATCGTGATACTGCTCTTGTTCAGTATTTCGGACGCACTCAAGAACGCTTAAATCGTTCGTTCAATGTTTCCCTAGAAACACCCTCGACCTCGACGATTTTGTTCCGTGCCGTCGCACCCGTAATAAGCGTCACTTTGCCCTTCGACACGCCCAACTGCTTCGCCAGCAGCACTATCAACGCGGCGTTTGCCGTTCCATCCACGGGCGGTGCCTTCACACGCACACGTAGCGCGCCCTCCTCATTCCAACCCAACACTTCATCTCTGGATGCCCTCGGCTGAAGTCTGACGGTGATCCTGACCGAGTCTGCCGACATCACTTGATGTCCTTGACGGTTACTTCGCCTGCTGCAACTGGCCAGTCCCTGCCATGCTCGTCTCGCACTATCAAGCGACCTATCGAATCGACGTCATGCGCAAGCCCGTGCAATTCTGTTGAATCGCCGGGTTTTCCACCAACAACCGTCACTTCCCTGCCCAGCGTTGTGAGCTTCTCGCGCCACGTAGAAACCACAGTGCCACCGGCGGTTATTAGCGAATAATGAGTATCGAGCGAGCACATGAGAGTTTCCAGAACATGTGATCGGTCCACATGGCGTCCCGATTCAGCAGCAAGGCTCGTGGAATTTGGTGCTTCAACAACAGCCTTCGCAGGGTCGAAATTAACGTTCAATCCAATGCCGATAACCACCGCAATTCGATCGGGTCCCGATTCTGATCCACCGTCAGAACCCGCATCCGGACCCGTTCTAGATTCAGCTATCACCCCTGCCAGTTTCTTACCGGCCACCTGAACATCGTTAGGCCACTTAATTCCGGCGCTAATCTCATACGAGTCAGCAACGTTTACCACTGCGAGGGCGGCGAGCATCAATAGCTCACCCGCCAGGGCGACCCGTGGTCGTAGCAGCACCGAGCACAAAATATCCTGCCCAGAAGCCGATTCCCAAGACCGGTCGTATCGCCCTCGCCCTGCCGATTGGTGATCGGCAACAACCACCGTGCCGTCGGGTGCGCCCTCTCGCGCCAGCTTCCACGCAACGTCCATCGTCGAGGTCGTAACACTCAGATGGTGCACGGCCGTCCCAACGGTAGTAAATAACCCGGTTAGCCGCTTGAACTCGGGATTTTTATCAATTTGATCTGGGATATCGAAAATTCCGGAAACGCATTCTGATGATGCAGGCTGGTTTTACGTGCACACACACAGGTACACACGTTGTTAGCAACATGGTTTGTACTTGGGAACAAGGCTACGGTACTAAACGTCAGGTGTGAATAACGAACCCGCAGGTGAAGCTCTCAACAGGGCGCCGACTGGCCGGGGCGTCATAGGACAAACGAGGAGAACCATGGCTCAGCGATCTAAAAAAAGCTCATTGCTTGCCAGCTTGAGCTCGCTGCCAACCGACAATGCGTCGGCTGAAGCAGCATGGCGGCAAGCTTTGCTACTCCGAGAACTTTCTCGGGATGAGCGAGTAACTGCACGAAAACGACGCGCCGAGGCAGAAGCTGCCAAGGAATACGCGGAAAACGAGGCTATTACAGCCACCAAACAGCTTTGCTCTGAGCTTCAGGCTCAGGCACGAATGAAGCTTCAGGAAGCCGAACGCGTAAAAGGCAACGCTGATGCATATGCAGCACGCGTTCAGGTCAATATCGACACTGAACACGCCAACGCAAGCAAGATTCGTGATGACGCAGAAGTCTACTCAGAAGAAATTCAGAACGGCGCTCGCGCTGCTGCTGAAGCTCTGATGACCCAGACTCGAGCCGGTGCCGATGAGATGGCAAGCCGAATGCGACGTGAGACTTCGGAAGACATCCGAAAGATACTCACCGACGTCGAGGTTGCACGAGCATCAGCCGAGGACGAGCTGGAGACACAGCGCATCCTTACCGAGACCGCTCGAGTACGAGCCTTCTCACACGGTTTAGCTGCTGAGAATGCTTCAGAAGAACTGGCACGGACTAACAAGCCCGCCGCCAAGCCCGCACCTGCAAAGGTGAAGGTAGTTCGCAAGACCAAGGTAGTTGCTAAGAAAGCTACTTCAGGTCGCAAGGCAAAGCTAACTTCCATCCGCAAGGCTGCGTAAGTTAGCTAACTAAGCGAAACGAAAAATGTCAGGGCTCCCGACTTCGGTCAGGAGCCCTGATTGTTTTAACGCCGTTTGGCATGTGCGTTTCGGCACTTCGGCGCTTTAGCTCTTTCGCAATCGCAAAGAACACGAAGCAAACCTAGAACACAATATTTCACGTCCATCAACAAACACACGCTCGGTGTGCTGAGTGCATTGTTGAATTATTAATCCAGCCCGTTCACATCTGACACGAACGGCCAAAGTGAGGCACATTAATGGAAAAGCGATCACGCACGTCGTCACCCATTTCGAATTCATATCCAACCGATAATTCCTCGGTTGAATCAGCATGGCGAGAAGCTCTCGCATTTAAGGATCTTGGATCCAGCGCACGCGTTCAATCTCAAAAACGCCTGGCGGATGCACAGTTGGTGCGGGCTCAGGCTGAGTCCGAAGCGATTACCGCAACCAAAAACTACTGCGTCGACACTCGAGCACAGGCCGACGATTCATTGCAACGTGCAGAATCGACGCTTTCAAAAGCGGAGCGAATCAGGTCCGACGCCCAAGAATGGGCTGCTTCATTGGAAGAAGAGATTCAGTTCCGACTCGAAGACGCTAACCGCAAGCGAGAAACCGCCCGTGTTTATGCCGAAAAGATCGAGGCCACCGCACGCGGTGCAGCCGATGCTCTTTTGGATCAGACGCGAGCTGGTGCCGAAGAAATGGCGATCCGCATGCGAAGCGAATCTGCCGCAGATATTCGAAAGATTCTTTCCGAAATCGAAGTCGCCCGTGCGGCGGCGGAAGATGAACTGGAAGCACAGCGTCTGCTCACAGAAACGGCTCGTATTCGAGCCTTTTCTGTTGGTCTGAATGCTGAAGCAGCGGAAAGCGCTCAAGCTCAAGAAAAGCCCGTCAAGTTCACTTCGGTTGCCAAGCAGAATCGACGTCCTAAGGCCAAAAAGCGAGCATCGAAGTCGACTTCAGCTCGCAAGGCTGCTTAGTCGTCCGCTTCTAACCAAATAGTCATTCTTAAGACCCGAGGGATTTTCCTTCGGGTCTTTTTTGTGTTGATCTAATACGTTCCAGTTTTCGAAATTACTGTCGAATTCAGCGTTGCACCGATGCCCCACTGGTCTACACTTCCGTCGATCAACCCGAAGCAAATTTCGAATAGCCCTGTAGAACGAACCCCAGAACCAACGGTAAGAATTCAATGCTGAAAGCCACAACCGAAACCCTCTACTACGAACACTCTGCCAACAACCCAGTGACTCTCACCGTAAAACCGGGTGAATGGTTCGAGGTCGAAACACAGATGAATCGCGGTCCCGATGCAGATCGAGTGCCCGACGATATCCGAGATCTCTACAACCAGTATCGATCCGATAGCCAGCCGAACGATCGAGGCAATCCAGCTTCCGGCTCCATTTACGTTGAGGGCGCAAAGCCTGGCGACCTGCTTACAGTTGAGGTCGGTGAGATAAAAGTGCACCCGGTCGGCTGGACTCGATACCGCGGTTCAACCAGCGCAATGCCCGGGTATCTTGGGCCTTCAAACATTGGTGAGCAGTTCCGTATTTGCCGAATCGAGAACGACGAAATCATCTGGAACGACAAGTTGCGATTCCCTGTTGAACCGATGATGGGCGTTATCGGCGTTGCTCCTGAACGAGAAGCCCGTCACAACGGTTGGGCTGGCGAATGGGGCGGAAACTTCGATATTCAGGAAGTTACAAACGGTGCGAAGCTCAGCATTCCGATTCACCACGAAGGCGGGTTGTTACATGTCGGCGATATGCACGCAAGGCAGGGTGATGGGGAAATCTGTGGGGGAGGCGGAATCGAGACCGGCGGAACGGTGACCTTGAAGGTTTCGTTGAGCGAAACACCAGCGGAAATGACCTGGCCTCGTATCGAAAATGACGAGTACATCATGACGACTGCGTGCGAGAAGCCTGCTGAAGATGCGTTCAGAATCGCTCTTACCGAGATGATTCTGTGGCTCGAAGCCTCTTATGGAATGTCGCAGGGCGAGGCGTACATATTCCTCTCTCAGTGCCTCGAAGCTCGGGTAACCCAGTTCGTGAACCCTAGCTACACCTACATCGCCAAGGTAAAGAAAAAGTATCTCGTTTAGTCGGCTAGGCCGAGTTTTCTATTCGTCTCGGAGCAGCCCCCTTTCCCGAGCGAAGTCAGCGAAGCCGAGGGATCTGGGGTGGGGTCACGGGAACATGGACAACAACTTCAACGTTCTTTCTAGCCTCCGATTTCTACCCACACCCTAACCCTCTCCCTTAGAGGGAGAGGGGACAATATTCGACGTAGTTCATAGGCCCATTTCCGGTACCCTCAAACACATGCC
>CAVOCL010000093.1:0-7247 GCA_963694185.1 Dehalococcoidia bacterium | reverse complement strand
GGTTTATTTAATGCCGGTTGCACGTTTTCTTGAACGAGAAACTCCCCAACTCCCGCTTAAGCCCTCAGTTGCGCCCCACCCCCAACGCGCCCACAATCACTCACGGTTTTGGGCTGGAATTCGTGCGGCACTGATCGAAATAGCCGAACAACTCACGAGTATCGAGCGAACAAGTACGCAAGGGCGGCTGATCTCAACAGATCGCACGTAATTGAATGAACAATCCACCGGCTCAGGGACTCTCGGTGCTAATGCGGAGAAAACCAAAAGCCTTCATGCCGCTCGCTGAAATACGTGCCAACGTCATCTCCGGAATCGTCGTTGGAATCGTCGCCCTCCCGCTCGCAATCGCACTCGCCATTGCCGTTGGCGCACCCCCAATCGCAGGCCTCTACACATCGGCCTTCGCTGGCGGATTCGCAGCACTGTTCGGTGGATCCCGCTACACGATCACCGGGCCCACCGCGGCCCTCGTGCCGTTGCTCACCGGAGTAGTAATCAAGTTCGGCGTCGAAGCACTCCCAATCGTCGGAGCGATGGCAGGCGTCCTGCTGTTCGTAATGACCGCCCTCAAACTCGGCAAGCTGATGAAGTACATGCCGGGACTCGTAATAATCGGATTCACAGCGGGAATCGGACTCTCCATAGCCTTTGGTCAAATCGCCAGCTTCCTGAACGTCACAGGAACCGACCCAACACGCGAACATTTCCATGACCGAATGTGGGATCTCATCCAGCACCTCGGCACAGTTAGCTGGACCACCCCACTCATCGGACTTCTAGCTGTAGCCCTCATGCTCGCATGGCCGTTCGTCCAAGACCTCCTGCCGAAACTAAAGTCGATCCCACCCACGTTCATCGCCCTGATCGTCGTTTCGATACTGGTGTTCTATGTCGATATCGACACCCCAACAGTCGCAACTCGCTATGGCGACCTGCCCGGATCCTTCCCAAAGCCAACCCTCGACTGGCTCGACCTCGATCTAGTCGTCAAGCTAATCCCCGCTTCGATAGCTGTCGCCATCCTCATGGGAGTCGAAACCCTACTAACAGCCGTCATGGCCGATAATCTCGTCGGGACCTCAAGAAGGCACAAACCCGGCAAGGAACTGTTTGGTCAGGGCGTAGCGAATCTTGTTGCCCCAATGTTCGGTGGCATCCCAGCAACTGCAGCCATCGCCCGAACCGGCGCTGGAATCCAGAACGGCGCTACTTCACGACTCTCGGGCATCACCCACGCCGTATTCGTCCTCTTCGCAACCATCGCTCTAGGCAGCATGGTCGGGCACATTCCGATGACGGTTTTGGCGGCGATCCTGATCGTCGTGGCATGGCGAATCATCAACGCTCCAGAACTCATTCGAATGGCAAAAACGGCTCCACGACAGGATCACATCGTCCTCTTCTCAACGCTAATCATCACGGTCACTGTCGACCTCACATACGCAATTGCTGCTGGCGTATTGATCTCGCTAATCCTGTTACTCAGACAACTCACGGCACTCGAAAGCGCAAGCGAACTCGAACCGGATGAGAACGGTCAAATCCGCCAGGTTTCAGCCGAACTTGGCAAAATCATGCAGCAACGAAAAGACATCATTTTCTTCAATGCTCAGGGTCTTATTGCATTCCATTCAGCTTTCAACTTCGAGCAACGATTACTCGAACACGACACTCGACCGTTGATTCTCAGAATGAAAGATGTGAAATACATCGATACGACCGGCCTGATGACCCTCGAATCGATCATCAAAGCAAGGCAAAAACTGGGCACCCGCGTAATGCTCTCGGCAATTCATCCTCGAGTGTTTAACAGCCTTCGCAAATTCGGAATTCTCGAATCGGTAGGCTCAGAAAACGTCTTCGCCGGAACCGCACTCGCAATCGAAAGCGTGTCCGAAAGCGGAGCGACGATCACAGCAGCGAACCAAACTTCTACCGAGGCACCGGGCAACGCCAACCCGGCCTAGCGAACCGAGCCTAACTTGCCCACGCCATCACTCGGCGTATTCGTTCTCGACCGATTGCAGATACCCGGCAATCTGATCGAGATTCAACAGGTGATGCACTCGATAGTCGTACTGAGCCGAATTGACCTCGATCTTCGCCCAAATCCGAGGCATCATCACGTTCCCCCAGCTCCATACGATCTGCAACGGTTTTACCCAATGCCAGCGCAGCCGCTGATCCTTATTACGAACTTCCCGCTTTATCCACTGGTAAAAGCAACGGATTCTTCGAGGCTGCATGACGATCACGGTGTCGGCACGAGATAGACGAAGATCGAGGGATGCAAGGTAAGACCTTCGAGAATCCACTTGTCCTCAGCGATCACTTTCTCGGTAATTTCAATCCATTCCTCAGTCGGAATCGGATGCCCATCGTCTTTGAAACGAAGTTTGTCCAACGCGACATGAGGCAGCCCTGTGATGTCGGCAAGCCGACGGCTGAGTTTAGATTTTCCAGCGCCCGGCTGCCCTATTACGATCAGTCTATTCATATGAAATCTCCCGTGATAGTTGATTCATAGCGGTGTCACACAGCGCTTCGACCGTTGTGTTGCCATCTTGATAAAGGATGTTTTGCTTCAGTTGTGTCGCCTCACGTCGAATCAAATCATTGAACCAAAAACTGCGACCCAGAAAGTTCTGAAGCATCTGTTCCGGATTCGCTGACCCTCGAAAAAAACTAACCTACGCTCGCGCTCCTCCAGAACGTCACGATCTGCCACCAACCAAAACGCCGTCACGTTATCCAGACCCAGCTCAACTATGTTTTTCGGCCGCATAAACCAGCCGTCGATGACAATTGCAGACTTAGACGCTGCGCGATTTCGTATTACCCGTTCTAATGCCGGCCAGAAAGCCCGATGTTGCTCTGTGGAATCTGCTGTGAGCTTGTCGACGGTACTCACAGTGAAGTAATCGACAGAATTTGGAACGTTCATCACATGCAGCCCAGGATGGGATTTTTCTGTGGTGAAGGTCTTCGCTACTATAAAAAGATCGTCAGCAGACAAAGAAGCCACATCAAGCCGAGCGGCGAGTGCACGCGCACCAACGCCCACGCAGTCACGAATCACCTCGACTTAACACTTCGAATTTCTGCCGACCGCGCCACCCGTTCCGCCACTTAACCTCCGCACAACACCACATAAACCCGCCTCACTTAACCGCCTAAAACGCTGTTTTTTGGTGGTAACGAGCATGGAAACCGCGGTTATCCGTAACCATTAGTTAACCATTGAGGCGGGGCGAAGTGTAAAAAGAACGCTGTTTGTAATTTATTTCACAGCAGCGACTCCACCATGCAAGAGCTTTCCGTACCAGCGCGAATCCGAGTTGAGGTCCTAGCCGGCCTCACCGTATCGCTAGCTCTCGTTCCGGAAGCAGTCGCCTTCGCATTCGTCGCTGGAGTCGGCCCACTCGTCGGACTCTACGCCGCATTCATCGTTGGCCTCGTCACATCAGTAACCGGCGGACGTCCCGGCATGATCTCAGGCGCAACCGGCGCCCTCGCCGTAGTCATGGTCGTACTCGTCAAAGAGCACGGCGTTGAATACCTTTTCCTAACCGTGATTCTCATGGGAATCATCCAGATGGTAGTTGGCGCACTCAAACAGGGCCGCCTCATCCGCATGGTTCCGTACCCGGTAATGCTGGGATTCGTGAACGGGCTCGCAATCGTCATCTTCCTTGCACAGCTCGAAAGCTTCAAGGTTGAAGGATCCGACGGCACGGAATCGTGGCTGCCCGGCGGTGAACTGGCGATCATGCTCGGACTCATTGCCGTGACGATGGCCGTTATCTACCTGATCCCGAAACTCACAACCAAGTTTCCATCGGCCCTTGCAGGAATTCTTGTCGTTTCGGCCATCGTTATCTTCGGTGGTGTCAACACAACTTCGGTTGGCGATCTTTCAAGCATTTCCGGCGGACTCCCATCGTTTGGCGTGCCCGACGTTCCACTGAACATGGAAACGCTGATGATCATCCTGCCACACGCCTTCATTCTGGCGGCGATTGGCCTAATCGAATCTTTGTTGACCGTTTCACTGATCGATGGCATCACCGAAACCAAGGGTCAGAACAACCGTGAATGTTTGTCGCAGGGTGCAGCAAACATCCTCACCGGCTTCTTTGGTGGCATGGGCGGTTGCGCCATGATCGGTCAGAGCATGATCAACATTAAGTCGGGCGCTCGCTGGCGACTTTCCGGCGCACTGGCGGCAATGCTCCTGCTGGCCTACATTCTGTTCGCTTCATCGCTTATTGAACGAATTCCGATTGCCGCCCTAGTTGGCGTGATGTTCGTCGTTGTGATCGGCACTTTCTCGTGGTCGAGTCTGCGAATCATTCGTAAAGTGCCGTTGTCCGACGCATTCGTGATGATTCTCGTATCGGCCGTAACCGTGGCCACCGACCTCGCAATCGCTGTGATCGTTGGAGTTATCGTCTCGGCGCTGGTGTTCGCATGGAACACGGCTCGATCTATCTACGTTGAAGAAGCCCCCGGAAGTGGACCCGATCGCAAGATCTACATGCTTCACGGTCAGCTTTTCTTCGCATCGATCACTGCGTTCCGAGATTTGTTCCACCCGCCGCATGATCCCGCAGAAGTCGTGATCGACTTCGCACACTCCCGTGTCTGGGATCACTCTGGCATCGAGGCGATCGTCGATCTTGCACGACGCTACGAGGCTGCCGATCGTAAGTTGCACCTGCTACACCTGAGCGAGAACTGCCAGCGAATTCTTTGCAAGGCCAACGTGATCATTGATTCGGATCCTTCAGAGGACCCTTCCTACCGGGTGACCGTATCGGGCCTCGGCGGCGGCAACGGCGGCCACTAAGTGGTGGTGCCATTGGCACGTTTTCTTCTCACTTCATTGAGGAGACGATAGTCTCAGCAAGATTCAAGTAGTAATCATCCCGATCTGTGTAGGACATTGTGACGATTATCGCGTAGTCCCCTTCAAACTAGATGTGTTGAGCGACTGTGTAATTCAGCTCCGGGCTTTCTATATCGCTTATCAACACTCCGACGTCAGTCCCGCCGATCTGGATTACAGAGTTTTCCTTCACGATAAATCCGGCTTGAGTCAAAAAGTTACCAGTCAACTTCATGTAGTTATTCATCGAAATACTATTCGATTGCTTCTCGCGCAATATATTCACGTTCGCCGAGAAATCGACATTAGCCAGATCGTTGTCAATAGCTATTAACATCAAGCCCGATTTGTATAGTTCGGCGAGCTGCTCATCTCCCCCAATAAGCTCCGAGAATTCCGGAAGAATTTCAGCAGATTCTGTCGATATTCCTTCAAGTGTTTCTTCGTCCAGCGTTAGGCTTATCCAACTGTCCGGGATGTCGACTGTTGAACCATTTTCGAGCGGGTAACTTGTGAAGCCAGTCTCAGGCACCGATTCCGATGGCGCGGTCGTCTCGACACTGGTTGCTATCGATTCAAGAGTTGCCGCCACCCGCGTTTCCACTTCACGGTTCGGCAGACTCGGGTCATCACTACTCGGACTGCAACCGCTAATAATCATTCCTACTAGGATGAAAAACAGAATCGTGATTTTTATGTTGGTAGTTCGGTGCAAGGGCTAAAACCGTCATGAAGGTGATCAAAAAAAATCAAATGCCTGATCATCATACACATGACTTCATCGCCCCAACAAGTATTTTCTATTCAAATCAAAAGAGCGACAACTTGAACTGCAGGCGCTCTGACTTTTGTACGGTCGGTACGACTCTTCAGCCAGTCCAGAATTGCCCTCTCCTCAATGGGTAGATACCATGCGGCAGTCCACCAACTACCCATCGATTCAGAGAAAATAAACGCGTGATGCATTTCGCAATGTTTACAAGCAGCCTCTCTCGCGTGTCGGTCTTGACCTTATTGGTATCGCTACTTTTCATCGTCGCCTGCGGCTCAGGTTCAGACGAAAGCGGTGCAGCTGTAATTGATGAGGATGCCCCGATCATCACTCGAACCGGCGATACCTTTGACGTCGATTCGTTCGCAAATGCGGGATGGAAGAAATCGAAAGAATACGACACCGAAACGGTGCCCGGAGCGAGTGCGATTTTCTACGGGTTTTACCAGAGTCAGGACGTTGAGATTCGCTTCTACGCCTCGCACGCAGATGCGATCGGCCCCGGCATGGTTTCGGCGAACGAAGTAGTCGACCGCACTCCGAACTCGAATCTTCAGGGCAACGCGTTGTTCTCGGGCGACCAGCGCACCGGTTACAACGATTTTATGGTGGCAGGCAACACCGTAATTCTCTGCCAATCGCTCATCGAAATCTGTGAAGAGTTAGTCGGAAATATTCCGTAGGTAGTTCAGTGCGGATTCAAACCCGTTGTTCGCAAGATGCCCAGCTTACGGAATACCCAAGCCCAACGCTGCAACAAAAAACTCGCAGCGTTCCATGCCCTGATCAGCGTTTGCACCCTGGCAAAGAATAATGAGGTTGTTGTAGATCACGTAAGTCCCGTACTTCGGCCCCGCAACTCCTCGGTCGGCACCGTAAGCCAATCGCCGGTCCTTCACGCCTTCCTTGAACACGGCGTCATCTTCCGTAATCGCAGCATTCGGGCCAGCTCCCTCTGTGGCGAATCCTATACCTAGTTCAACTGCTGATTGGTGACTTTCGTAGAAGCGAACCTCGTAATCGAAAGCTGCTGAGCCACTTTTCATAAATCCGTAAATTGCAGCTGAAGCGCCCAGCAAATCAGTTGTGTCGTACTGCTTCAAGTCTTTGAACTGCGAGTTCAGCACTTCGTCTACAGTCACAATCCTGCCGCTATTGGTTACAGGGGCCAACGATCTTGAAACCGTGCCACGAGAACATCCCGAGAACAGGATTGTTGCGAAACTAGCGAGGATGAGAAATGCTACAACTCGTCTGAGATTTTTCATCCGCCAAGTTTATTGACGCACTAGATCATTTGATACCGTTGCGACGAGTTGGCAGCGAATCTGAAGTAGACTCTGCCCAGAACATCTACGCCCACGTCACCCACCAAGGGGGTACAAAATTGATCGGCACTCACGATCCGCTTGGGCAGGAAAAACAAGCTCTGCACGATCTTGCAGATTTCAAAGATAAAAATGTCTTCGAAGTAGGCTGTGGTGACGGTCGAATGACGATGCTCTACGCCGACGTTGCTAGCTCGGTTCTTGCATTCGACCCAGACGCCGACGTTATAGCTGAAGCGCAAGCACAACTCCTAGA
>CAVOCL010000092.1:0-7323 GCA_963694185.1 Dehalococcoidia bacterium | reverse complement strand
CATAGAAGGTCCGGGTCGACCCGGCAATGCAGCCCTTTTCGTAGTCGCTATAAACCGTGCCGATGGGTCAGGTATAGCGCGGATACTGAACTTCGCCTGCCCCGCAACAATTCTTGGCGATTCAACACAGTGGACCGCCGACTACCCCGGTTATGCGTCGTGGGCGATCGAGCAAAACGGTGGTGGCCTCACGCTATTTTCGCAGGCGCCTTCGCACGATATCCGCCCCTACGACTGGTGGGACGACAACCCTGAACCGTCTCACGCTGAACGGTCGGCGCAGGATGTGCACGCTCTGGGATTGCTTCTGGCAACACAGGCGGCTAACGGTGCGGCCGACACGACCCAACGCCGAAACGTGGAAGTCGAAATTCGAAATGATGAATTATCGGGTATTCAGGTGATGCGGATCGGTGACGCATACTTCGTGTCGACCGACAGGCCACAGCCGAACAAGTTCGCACGGCGATTCCGACGTGAGCTAACTCACTCAAACACGTTCGTATCTGCCAATCTTTCAGGCGGAATGTTCGATGATAAAGCGACCTTCGATGCTCGTGCGTTAAAGCGCGGCACCGCCATCTTGCGGGAGCTTGGCGCTAGCTAGCTCTGGTCGCACTGCGCATCCTGTGCTAGCTTGCCGTATCGGTCCTAACTACGGCGAGCTTACAAAAGCATAAGGAGCTACGATCTTGGCAAAAATTTCACTCATAGGTGCTGGCAGCGTGGTGTTCGCACGGCGGTTGTTGCAAGACATCGTTTGCGTGCCTGAACTCAACGATGCGACAGTTTCTTTGATGGACACCGATCCAGAGCGGCTCGCACTCATGAGCAAGTTTGCCAACAAACTCGCCCGTGACACTGGCACCAACATCACGATCGAAACGACGCCTGATCGTCGTGAGGCTCTAGACGGTTCCGACTACGTTCTAACGACCATTCGCGTTGGCGATAGCTTCGAACGAGATATTGCGATTCCGCTGAAATACGGCGTCGACCAGTCTGTTGGCGATACCGTCGGACCCGGCGGCGTTTTCAAGGCGCTTCGCACCGCTCCGGTTCTCATGGACATCTGTGAAGACATCGAGGATGTTGCCCCGAACGCTACGCTACTGAACTACACGAACCCGATGGCGATCGCTTGCTGGTCGATAGCTGAGTCGACCGATGTTCCAACTATCGGCCTGTGTCACAGCGTTCAGCACACCACCGCCGATCTCGCCGACTACATCGGTGTGCCTAAAGAGAAGGTCAAGGGCTGGGTTGCCGGAATAAACCATCTCGCATGGTTCCTGCGGTTCGAAGTGGATGGACAGGACGCCTACCCGCTGCTTTTCGATGCGATGGAAAACCCGGAAATATTCTCGCGAGACACTGTTCGATTCGAAATTATGAAGCAGTTCGGATATTTCGTTACTGAGTCGACTCGGCACATGTCGGAGTACACCCCGTATTTCCGCACGAACGAAGACACGATCGAAGACTTCAAGCTGAACCAGATTCGCCAGGATCTACAGCGTCGTACGACCCGTGTAGATGATCACTACACGCAGCTACTCGAAGACGCTAACAGCGACAAACGGCTTACTGCCGAGCGGTCTGAGGAATATGCGTGCCGAATCATAGAGGCGATGGAATCTGATGGCACGACAGTTATCAACGGCAACGTACCGAACGAAGGACTGATCGACAACCTACTTAATTTGAGTTCGGTTGAAGTTCCAATTCTCATCGACAAGCTCGGATTTCATCCGATGGCGGTTGGCGAACTTCCGGGGCAGCTTGCCGCGCTAAGTCGTTCGAATCAGGCGGTTCAGCAGATGGCAACACAGGCGATTCTCGATGGCGACAAAGAGGCCGCTTTCCACGCAATCGCACTCGATCCACTGACTTCGGCCGTGCTTTCACTCGGTGAAATTCGAGAGATGTTCGACGAAATGTGGACTGCTCACGGTACCGAATTGGCAGCCTATTCATAATGGCGCAAATTTCACACGCTAATGGTTTTATGCGAGCTGCTGTTGCGACTGAGCTTGGGGTTATTCGCTGCGAACAAGTCGAGATTCCTCATATAAAGGACGGCGAAGTGCTCGTGCGCACTCTGGCCGCTTCGATTTGTGGCAGTGATCTGCATATGGTCAATACCGGGTGGGGAATGCACGCAATTCCGGCGATGGCGGGGCATACGGGCCACGAGGCTGCAGGTGAGATCGTTGAATCTCGGTCGTCGGACTTTTCAGTTGGCGAAATCGTGCTGACGGTGCCGCACATTTGGGATGCTCGCTGCTTTGCTGACTATCAGGCGGTGGACGATGCTCACGTTCTGAAGCTTGACCCGTCGGTTGATATCGACACCGTGACTCTCGCCCAGCAACTGGGGACTGTTGTCTATGCGACTAAAAGACTGCCTGTTTCGCTAGCCGGGCAGACCTGTGTCGTTGTGGGGCAGGGGAGTGCGGGCCTCTTCTGGGACTTCATTTTGAAACGACTCGGGGCAGAGAGAATCATTTCGATTGAACCGCTTGCGTGGCGGCGTGAGTTGGGATTTCGATACGGGGTTGATGAGGCGATTGATGTCACGGGCGACGAGGCTGTTTCGGCGGTGAAACAACTGACGGGTGGTGTCGGCGCAGATCTTGTGATCGAGGCGGTTGGCTCTACCCCAACGCTGTCGCAGGTGTTTCATCTTGTTCGAAGTGAAGGCAAGGTCGTGTTATTCGGTTTGCCTGAATCGGAGGAACCGGTGCCGTTCGACTACTCTCAGATGTTCAAAATTAGAGCCGATGCCTTCACGGTGCTTGGCTCGCAGGATGAGCCGGGGCTTTCGAGTTATGTAGAGGCGGTGCGACTGATTAGTTCGGGCGAGATCGATGTAGCGCCCATCATTTCTCACCGCATTAACATCTCAGAGATCGACCGCGCCTTCAGGATTGCGGACGAACGCTCTGATGGTGCAGTGAAGATCGGCATCACGTTCGACTAGTGGGTGGTGCGGTCGCTATCTGTTATGGCGACGAGTCCTCGACGTGGCAATCAGTGTTCATCCTCGTGAATCGCAAGCAGGCGGCTGCTTCGCCCTCTGGGTAACGCCACCTTGCGATTCCACCGCCAACCTAACGTTCTCCCCTGGAAGAAGGGACTCGAAGGCCGTCATCCGAAATCCAAAACGTGACTGGTCACCCCGGCAAGTCCGAAAGCGGTTGTGATGTGTGGTGATCTTTGCGTGTCATCACTTCGCGTGAGTAGAACTCGTTCGACCAGCCGATCAGGTTCTTCACAGCTTCATCGAACAGCATTTTGCCCTTCTCAGGAGTCGCCAGAAGCGCATCGCCACAGACACCAGATTCGGTGTATTCACTGGTCCACGATGTAACCGAAACCGGACCCGCTGCCCACAAATCGACCCACTGATACGGTGAGTTGTGCTCGTGGAACTTGATCTCTTCGTTGACCGCCTTGTCCATCTGAATCAAATCCGCATTCATGTGCATCGCCATCGAAGTTTCTGCCTCGCCTGAGTGAGCACATCCGCCCGGATATCCAGACTCGCGCCATGTCTTCATGAACTCAGGATCAGCGGCCGTCAGGTTCCACCACGAAGTCAAAGCAACGTTCGCATCGGTTTCGATGTTGGCGCGTCGGCATGCAAGATCAAGCGGCGGCATGTTCGAGCCGTGGCCATTAATGACGATGATTCGGCTGAATCCGTGATAGGCGAGTGACTTCAAGATATCGACGATGTAGCGAATGAACGTTTCATAGTGAATCGTGACTGACCCCGGGAAGTCCATGACGTGAGTCGTGTAGCCGTAGGCGACCGGGGGCATGAGCAGCAAGCGATCCGGGTGTTGCTCAGCAGCTGCACGTGCGACCTCTGTTGCAGTCCAGCGATCCATCTTTACCGGCAGGTGCGGACCGTGTTGCTCCATCGTTCCAACGGGCAACACCGGAATTAATCCGGCTTCAACCGCCTGATTCATCTCGGGCCAGGTCAGATCTTCGTATCGCCACTTGCCATTTATCGCCATTGGAGTCTCCGTTCGGGTAGTCGTGAAAGTAGTTCGGCTCGCAATGGCCGAACGTTCGTTAGTCGAAAAATCAGTTAGTCGAAATCCGAACTACAGCGCACCGTAGTCTTCGGCGCCCTTGCCATGGGCTATTATGGCATCTTCGTCGATTTCGATTCCAAGTCCGGGGCCGTCCGGGATCGGCAACATGCCGTCATCGTCGAGCAGCATCGGCTCGGCCAGAATGCCGCTCACGTACGGAGCCGGGTGCCAGTATTCGAGATATTGCCCGTTCGGCATCGATGCCGAAAGTTGAAGATCAGCGGCGGCTCCAACAGCCGTGTTCCAGCCGTGCATCACCACTTGAACGTTGTTGTCGTACGCCGCTTGCCAGATCTTTCGGGACTCGCTCAATCCACCGCAAATCGTCTGGTCAGGCTGCAAAATATCGCAGGCTTTCTGGCTAATAAACGGTTCAAAATTTAAGCGGCCTCGAATTACTTCGCCAGTAGCGATGCGAACTGGAGAGATTTCCGTGAGACGCTTGTAACCCTCGATGTCGTCGGCGCGCAACGGCTCTTCGAACCACGATACGTTGTAGTCCTTGAGCATTCTCGCAGCTGCTGCTGCCCATTTGAAATCGCCGTGCCAGAAGACGTCTGATCCACCCGGATCAACCATCAACTCTGAATCGTCTCCAATTGTCTTGCGGGCGATTCGAACAAGCTCTTCATCGTGTTTAAGATCACGTTCACGACCGAAAGTACCCCACCCGAGCTTGAACGCCCGGAAATTTTTCTCTAATCCCGACTCGAGGCTTTCCACCATTTCGTCGACTGGCCATGAAAACAGCATCGAAGCGTATGGCTTCACCCTTTCCACGAAACGTCCGCCAAACAGCCGAGAAATCGAAAGACCGGTCTGCTTGCCCAGAATGTCCCACAAAGCGTGGTTCACTGCGCCGATGTAGCTCGTGACCGCGCCGCCACGTCCGTACCAGAACGTCCACTGGTGCAAACGTTCTGTAACAGCCTCGGGCTGTAGTGCATCTTCTCCGATCAGATGCGGCCATAAAACCTTCTTAGTCGCTTCGATCATTTCCCATCGCACGCCTGCACAGCCCCAGCCGGATATTCCGCCTTCGGTATCAATTCGAATGAGCGTCTGATCGTAGCCCCACCAGCTGGGATGAATCGGTTTGCCTACCCTGAGTTCGGGGCGCTGGCTGACAAGTGGGAAGACAGTAACGTTCGTGATTTTCATTTAAATATTCGTAGTTTGAATGCGATCTATTGAGAGCTGACCGGGCGATGGTGCGCCAAGCTGAAATCCGTGTCAACGATTACGACGCACATATTGGTGCCTGCTGAACAGAATTAGGCGTAACATCCGCCTCGCGCCCGTCAAGCTCTCCGCGTCGCCACATCTAGATCATTCTGGAAGATACCGCATGAAAATATCCAAGCTCATCGTCACCCCTGTCGCTACGCACGATCAACCGCTGCTCAACAGTACGGGTGTGCACGAGTCGTACCGGGTACGCACGATAGTTCAGATCGAAACGACTGACGGCTACACAGGCGCAGGCGAAACTTCGTCTGACCGCACCATCGATATCGAGGCGAATCGAAGCTGGATCGAGGGATACGATCCTAGACAGATGACCAAAGCACGGCTGCTCTGGCGAGGCACCCCGGAAGCCTGGGCAGCTGTAGAAACAGCGATGCTCGACGCCGCAGCGAAGCAGGCTGGAATGCCTGTGTGCGACTACATCGGGGGACGGGCTCGTGATCGAGTCGAATGGGCTGCCTACCTGTTCTACAAGTTCGCCGATGAAAACGGGCAGGGCGAGGTTGCCACCGGTGCAGCCCTCGATCCTGAAGGCTTCGTGAAGCAGGCCGAGGAGTTCGTTGAGAAGTACGGCTTCAAGGCGCTCAAGATCAAGGGCGGGTACTTTGATCCAGATACAGATATCGAAACGTTCCGGCTGCTGCGAAAGCGATTCCCGAAACAGGACGGCTATGAGATTCGAATCGACCCGAACGCCGTTTGGTCAATTGAAACTTCCATAAGAGTTGCCAAAGCTATCGAACAGTACGATCCCCAGTATCTCGAAGACCCGACCGACTCGATTGCCGATCACGCCGAGCTTAAAAAGCACACCGATATTCCCACCGCTTCGAACATGTGCGTATCCGCGTTCGCCCACGTAATGCCAAACGCTAAGCTGGAAGGTATCGACGTGATTCTCGGCGATCACCATCACTGGGGCGGAATTCTTGCCTACAAGGAAACCGGCGTGCTGTGTCGTGTGATGGGATGGGGACTTTCGGGCCACTCCAACAACTCGCTTGGGGTGTCACAGGCAGCGATGCTCCACGCCTGCGCCGCAACACCGGAACTGAACTTCCAGGCAGACACCCACTACCCATGGACGGATGAAGATGGCGACATCATCAAAGGCGGGAAACTCCAGTTCAAAGATGGCTTCATGGAAGTGCCAGATGCTCCAGGGCTCGGCGTCGAAATCGATGAAGATGCACTTGCTGAACGACACGAAGCGCTGTTGAGTGCGGGCGCTGCCAGCAACCGAAAAGAAATGATTCTGGATATGGATCCGAATGCCAGCCCGCGAGATGGGGAATGGGACATGCCCAACTTCCCCAGATATTCGAAGCCAAGATGGTAGGCTTTGCCGTGAATGCTTAGGTTCGAAAATTCCGAGGTGAGTTCGGGGGAACCATGGACGCAGAAATCATATTTCTCAGGTTGTTGCATATTGTGTCGGGGGCCACGTGGGTAGGAAGCGCAATATTTCTCGCGTTCGTTCTTCAGCCTGCGATGGCAAAAACTGGACCGCCACACGCTCCGGCTCTGATGGCGAACATTCTCAAACCAATGCTTATAGTGCTGCACAGTTCGGCCATTTTGACGATTGTGTTTGGCGTGATTATGGCGTTCCGTGTGCGGGATTCATTGTTCGATTCCTTATGGTCGACAGACTGGGGAACGATGATTTGGCTCGGATTCCTATTTTCTGTCGTCGGCTACGGAATCGGGATTTTCGCGGGGCTCACAAACAAGAAAATGGCGGATATCGGTGCTAGCCTTCAGGGCCCGCCTTCGCCAGAGCAAGCCGCTGCTATGACCCGATATCGCGATCGAGCGATTATCCTCGCCAAAATAGGTGCATTGCTGGTTGTGGCGGCCGTCGTTGTGATGGCTATGGCTCAGCACGTATAACCCGGTTTTTACGAAACAGACAGGATCGAATTGGACGTCGGATTAGTTGCTACCCGCATCATTCACATAATTG
>CAVOCL010000091.1:0-7363 GCA_963694185.1 Dehalococcoidia bacterium | reverse complement strand
GTCATACCCATCGCCTTACCTGCTTTGATCACTGCAAGATCGTAACTCTCGACCAGATAGTCGATGCCGTGGCCGTTACCGCTGGTCGCATTGGCTGTTGGTTGGATAGTCGAAATGATCTGGCTAACGTCTCCAACATCGGTACAACCTGAGCTGTGGCTGAGTTCGATAACGTTATCGTCACCAATCAGCGATGCGGCGTTGTGGCGGTATATCTCAGTGAGGCGCGGATCGTATTTTGCAGGCAGGTAGCCGGGGTTAGTTGAAATTTTCACAGCGGCACCGGTGGCCAGTGCTCCAGCCCTCAGAGCGCGATCAACTTTCTCAGATGTGCTGAGAATGGCTGGTACGTTCGAGGCCCGCACGTACGTTTCGAGCCGGACGTCTGCAGGCACTGAGTTAACCGCTGCCCCACCCCTCGTGATGATCGGATGGACCCTTACGGTGTCGGCATCACGGAACGTTTCTCGCTGCGCGTGTATCGCAGCGATAGCGATGTGAGCGGCATTGAGGGCGTTGATCCCAAGATGTGGTGATCCACCGGCATGAGCCGCCTTGCCGATGAACTGGATTGTCTTACCGATCATCCCGTTGTTAGATCCGCCAACACCCAGCGTTCCAGCCGTTTCGCCACCGGTGTGGGTCAGCATCGCGATATCTACATCGTTGAAAAAACCGAGCTTGATGAACTCTTGTTTACCACCGAAGAATTCGATCTCGCCTTTGGCAAGTAGTTCCTCACGATATTCAAGTTCGATGTACTCCTCAGCGGGAGTAGCCATGAAGCTGATTTTGCCAACCAGGCCCCGCTTTATAGAGGTTTCTACAAGACCGGCGGCAGTAGTTAGCATCGACCCGATTTGAGCGTGATGACCGCAGGCATGAGCAGCATTTGTTACGGGATCGGCGTGTGCGTGGCCGGGGACGATCAGCGAATCCAGTTCACCCATTACCGCGATGTGCGGCCCGGGTTTACCGGTGTCGTAAGTACCGATCACACCGGTTTTTGCGATGCCAGTTTGAACTTCGAGCCCGTTGGCACTGAACCAATCGGCAACAATTTTCGATGTTCGAACTTCTCGATACCCGCTTTCGGGATGATCGAGAATGTCACGAGCTATACGCTCCAGTTCATCCGATCTTGAGTTGATCGCTGAACTAAATGAACTTTTTAAATTGGCGCGTTCGGCCATGGACGATGTTTCTGGCTATTGGTAGTACCGGCGGCGAGTGTAGCAGTCACCCTCATCCTGAGACGTGTGAAATCGGCATCATTTCTGCACCGAAGGCTACCTCTGAATCCATATACTCACGTTTATGAACAAAATAGTACTTGCACCACAGGGTTTCAAAGAGAGTTTGACCGGCATGGAAATTGCCGAAGCGATGTCGCTTGGCGTGAAGCGCGTATGGCCCGACGCTGAGACTGTTTTGATACCGGTGGCAGATGGCGGTGATGGCACATTACAGGCGTTGGTCGACAGCTCAAAAGGCGAAATTCGTTCTGCCAGTGTTGAGGATGCGATAGGCCGCACAATCGATGCGCAGTGGGGTGCACTGGGCAACGGCACTACGGCTGTTATAGAAGTGGCAAACGCTGTTGGACTGGCACGATTGGGGCAGGATGAGCGTGATGTTCGCAATGCTTCTACTTACGGCATTGGGCAGATGTTCATCGAGGCGCTTGACGCTGGATTCACTGATTTCATTATTGGGGTTGGCGGTAGTGCGACCAACGACGGCGGCGCCGGGATGATTCAGGCGATGGGCGGCAAGCTAACCGATAAAGATGGCAACGATATCGCCCGAGGCGGGATTGCTCTTGCCGATCTTGCAAGCATTGATGTTTCAGGTATGGATCCGCGTATGGCCGAAGCGAACGTTGTTGTGGCTTGTGACGTGAACAATCCTCTGTGTGGACCTCGTGGCGCGTCAGCGATTTTTGGCCCGCAAAAAGGTGCGAATTCGGAGGATATTCAAGAACTCGATTCCGCTCTAGCCAACTTCGCCGAAATAATCGCTACAGATCTTCACACTGACGTGGCTGAAATTCCCGGTGCGGGTGCTTCTGGAGGACTCGGGGCCGGGCTGATGGGCTTCTTCGACGCTCGACTACGACTTGGGGCTGACATCGTTCTTGAAGCTGTGGGACTCGACAAGCATCTGAAAGACGCCGATCTCGTTATTGTTGGCGAGGGTCAATTCGACCGATCAACGGTGTTTAACAAGTCGCCTGTGGCTGTGGCTCAGCGAGCCAAGAGACGTGGGACTCCCGTTATAGGAATTGCTGGTTCGCTTGGTGCCGGCTTCCGTGAGGTTCACGATCACGGTATCGACGCTGTGTTCAGCCTTGTAAACCGCCCTATGTCTCTAAAAACCGCAATGGAAGACACCAAGCGACTCGTTGCTATCGCAACCGAAGAAGCATGCAGGGCAATAGCGCTTTCACTTTAGCGTTGCTGTTAGTCGTTACCGAGAATAACCAGGTGGACTTCTAACGGTCCGTGAATCCCGGTTACGGTAGTTCCTTCGATGTCGGCCGTCTTGCTTGGACCCGAAATCAGGTTCATCGAGCCAGCTAAATCACCCAATAAGAAGTCGTTGCGCTCCATTGCAAATAGTTCGTCGAGCGATTCGAGAACTTCACCGGGTCGCAAAACCGCAATGTGCGTTGGTGGTGCAAGCGAAACTAATCTCGAAAGCCCGCTTCTTGGGTGCAGAACTACGGTGCCGGATTCGGCAATGGCGTAATCGACTCCAGTGATACCGATGTCGGCCTTAAAGGCAGCGGCTTTAGATTCATCTACAAGATCGCTGCTGGTGTCACCGGAATGCTCGGTGGTAGCAATGCTGGCACCGGTGTTCGTGACAGCGGTGTCGACGCCGATCTGGGTCAACACTTCGTGAGTTGAGCGCAGTACCGAGGTCGCCTGCTTTTGTTCGCAGATACTGGTGATTACATCAGCGACGTCTTCGCGATTCGCTGATCTATGCACTTTCCATCCGATCACAGCCGCTGCTTCAGCCATGCGATTTGCAAGTTCTGACGAACGCTCTGAGGCAGTTGCAAGCGCTCGTTCAGCAATTGATTTTGCTGTGTCAGCGTCTTCGAACGCAGCTGTTGCAGTTTCTGTTGGCGGTGCAAGAATCTCGCTACGGCCCAGCGAAGCAGTAACCGCGCTGATAAATTTCGCTCGATCTGCCATTACTTGGCCTTCTTCGCACGACTGCTCAGTCGAGATTTAAGCGACTTCGCAGCAGTCAGCGGGAAGTCACGTGTGGAGGTCCAGCCTGAAATCGGCGGCGGAGCCTTTTTGAGCCATCCACCTCTCGCAATCGGTAACAGGGCAATTCGAGACAGACGTGCTGCCCAATCGAACCGCTTTCTGCCCATCATTCCAATTCGCCAGGCTTTCCAGATGCCTCGCTCTGCAGCCGAGGATGTGCGCTCTTCGATATCGGAACTGCCTTCTGCATTTCGGTACCTGAGCTCGAGCAGCATCCGCGGGATATTTATCTTCACCGGGCAGGCATCGTGGCATGCACCACACAGTGATGAAGCGGCGGGCAAGTTGCTGGCGTCTTTCACCCCGGTTAGAACTGGCGTCACGATCGCACCGATTGGACCCGGGTAGACCCAGCCGTAGGCGTGGCCCCCGACCTTTCGGTACACAGGGCATGCGTTAAGGCACGCGCCACAGCGGATACAGTTCAGCGATTCACGCATCTGCTCATCGGCAAGCAGCTTTTGGCGACCGTTATCCAAGATCACGAGGTGGAACTCTTCGGGTCCTTCTTCCTCATCGGATGTTCGACGGCCGTTCACCATCGTTACGTATGTAGAAATTCGCTGCCCCGTCGCTGAACGAATCAAGATTCTAAGCATGGTGCTGAGATCCTGAATCGACGGAACGATCTTTTCCATTCCCATTACAGCGACATGCACGCGAGGGATGGTGGTCGACATACGACCGTTGCCTTCGTTGGTGACCAACGCTATTGAGCCTGATTCGGCCACGGCGAAGTTCACGCCGGTAACCGACATATCGGCACGCTCGAACACGCCCCGCAGCTTCTCACGCGCCATCATCGTTAGTTCAGTGGCATCGGGTACTCGGTCGCCCTCTTTGTAATCGTCGTCGAGGAGCTTCGCCACATCGGATCGTGATTTGTGAACCGCTGGTGCGATCAGGTGATACGGCGTTTCACCAGCAAGCTGGATGATGTATTCGCCCAGATCAGTTTCGACAGTTTCGAAGCCTTCATCGTTCATGGCTTCGGCGAGACCCATCTCCTCTGAAACCATCGATTTCGACTTGATCACGGTCTTGATATTGCGTTTGTGAGCCAGGTCGATAATGTGCTTGCGCGCCTCGGCTGCGTCTTCGGCGAAGAACACGCTTCCGCCGTTCTTTTCAACGTTATCGGCGAGTTGCCCAAGGTAGTAGTCGAGATGAGCGATCGTGTGATCCTTGATCGCTTTGCCCTTAGTACGTAGGTCTTCCCAATCAGGAGTATCACCGGCAGCCACCAGCCGACCTTTGAAAAAGCCTGTGTAGACATGCTCGATCGACTGCTGAATCTGAGCGTCTTGAAGCGTGTCGGCCGATTTTGATCGGAAGTTGACTGTTAACGGCTTCATCCTGAAGTCCCCACTCGGCTGACGTTCTTGATCGATTTAGCAAGAACTTCGGCGATGTGAACCACCTGTACGTCAGATCCTCTGCGCCGTAATCCGCCCTGCATTTGATATACGCAGCCGGTGTCGGCAGCGATAACCGTTTTCGCTTGAGTCGCCTCTATGTAATCGAGTTTTTCATCGAGAATTGCCGATGAAATATCAGGCATTTTTACTGAGAACGCCCCGCCGAAGCCGCAACATACGTCGGCTCGCTCAAGTGAAGTCATTTCAAGCCCTTCCACCTGAGACAGAATCTCCAACGGCTGCTCATCGACCCCAATTTCTCGAAGCAGGTGGCAGCACTTGTGGTAGGTGGCCGTATCGTCTAATTGCCCTGCGATAGCATCACCGCCGAAGAACTGGCTGATGAACTCGGTTAGTTCGTACAACCGCTCCCCCACTCGCCTTGCTCGCTCGATAAGATTTAAGTCATCTCGAAAAAGGTCCCCGTAGTAGTTCCGAACCATTGCTGCGCACGAACCAGAAGGGACGACTATCGGACCTTCCACCTGCTCGAACAGCTCAATGAATCTCTTTGCAACTGGAAGCGCTTCCGAACGGAAACCACTGTTGAATGCAGGCTGGCCGCAGCACGTTTGATCGTCGAGGAAATTTACTGTGAGTCCAAGGTATTCCAGGACGTCAACAGTGCTTTCGCCGACTGCTGGCGCAAGCTGGTCGACCATGCATGAAGCAAAGAGCGTGACGTGCGTGGGTTGTGGTTGAGTTGCAGGGTTTAACGGCATCACACGAAATTATCAGATTCCCGTTGCTAATAAACGTTTTTTTAGGCGTTACCAAGCCACAGGTGCTGTGGTATTTTTTCTTCATAGGTTGGATATATAGTGAGAGAAAGTTGCAAGTGCGTTCAAACAAATACGACGTGGTCGTAATCGGTGCAGGCATTATCGGGCTATCCACAGCAATGAATTTGCTTGAGCGATTCCCGCGAATCAAACTAGCTGTGCTCGAAAAGAACGCCAAAGAAGGTACCCAGCAAAGCGGGCATAATTCCGGGGTTATTCATTCGGGAATTTATTACAAGCCAGGCTCTTTCAAAGCCAATTTCTGTGTTTCTGGACGAGCCTCGATGACGCAGTTCTGTGAAGAAAACGAGATTCCGGTCTGGACGTGCGGCAAACTGATTGTTGCTAACGATGATGCTGGCATCGAGCGACTCAACGCTCTTGAGGAACGTGGCACAGCGAACCAGGTCGAGGGCCTACGCATGGTTAGCGACGATGAGATGGCCGAAATCGAGCCCCACGTCGTTGCACGCAAGGCGCTCTATGCACCCGGAACCGGGATCGTCGACTATCGAAACGTCACTGCGGTATATGCCGATAGGGTTCGAGCCGCTGGGGGCGAGATCAGTTTCAACACCGAGCTGACCGGGTCGACATCAATTGTCGACGGAACCGTTCTCGAAACGACAACAGGCGACTATCAGGCCAAAAATGTAATCAACTGCGCTGGTCTGCACTCGGATTTGGTTGCCGAAACCATGGGAGTCGATACCGGGCTTCGGATCATTCCATTTCGGGGCGAGTACTACAAGCTTCGAAAAGAGAGCGAGTATCTCGTAAAGGGCCTGATTTACCCCGTACCCGATCCCGCATTTCCGTTTCTTGGCGTGCACCTGACCCAGACCATGAAGGGCTGGGTTGAGGCTGGGCCAAACGCGGTGCTGGCGATGAAACGGGAAGGCTACCGTAAGCGCGACTTCTCGCTAAGCGATTTCCTGCGCACCATCACGTTCCCAGGGTTCTGGAAGATGGGTGTGCGCGAGTGGAAAACTGGCGTTTGGGAAATCAATCGTTCTTTGCGGAAAAGCGTTTTTCTGGACAGTCTTCAGAAACTGGTACCTGAACTCGTTGATGAAGATCTTGCTGGCACAGGTTCGGGAGTGCGGGCGCAGGCTGTCGACAGAGCTGGAAATCTAGTTGATGACTTCAGAATCGACGAGTCACCCGGCGCAATCCACGTGCTGAACGCTCCGTCACCGGGTGCGACATCTTCGCTGGTGATCGGCGAGTACATCGCCGACATGGCAGTGAAGAATTTCTCTCTGGACTCGTCATCACAGGTGACGGTTTCTTAAACCGCCCTGCCCGTTTCGTTCGATCGTTGTAACTGGCTGGCCACCGAAAACGGCTTATGCCATTCGGTTGTCACCGCTCCACATGTCGGCGTTCGAACCAAGCTTTGCTTTTACAGGCTCGGTAACGACAGAAAGCTCATCGGCTACGCCATCAGGCAATTCGTACTCGAATGCCGGGATGTTGAGATCGAGTTCCTCTGGCGATCGGGCTCCAACCAGCAACGATGTGATGCCGGGACGTGAACGAACCCAGGCAAGTGAAATTTTAGCTGGATGTTCGCCGAGTCTTTCGGCGATAGCCATAACACTGTCGATAGCTGCAAACGCTTCGGTTTCGCAGCCTTCTTCACCGTGGTTGGCAAGCGGACGGTCGTTGCTGAACAATCTTGAGCGAGAGAGGCCGTCGGGAACCTCGTCGGCTGACGAATAACGCCCGGTAAGGAGCCCTTGAGCAAGCGGGCTGTAGCAAATAAGACCAACGTTGTTGTCGAGGCACTTAGGCTGTATTTCGACTTCGATAGGTCGCCACAGCAAGTTGTATGGCAGCTGATCGGTAACGATATCGCCAGACTCCAGCGCTG
>CAVOCL010000090.1:0-7373 GCA_963694185.1 Dehalococcoidia bacterium | reverse complement strand
AAACTGACCGTAGAAAACTGGAAGTCCCTTAATCGTTTAGCAGAAATTAGCGTCGACTCAGTAGCCTATTTTTAGTCTTTGATAGATCGCTTATGTGTTGCATTTATTCTGATAGAACCAACTACAAGCACTCGCCCAATAGATAGTCCGCCGATTTACAGACCCTCCCCGGGTGATTGGCCTAGTTTGGGTGCTTATCACATAGCTTGGTGAGGAACTGTTTCGTAACTCATGCCTTCATCGACTGAAAAACATGGTGGTCTCGACACAAACTGATCCCAGTTACTGTCAAATTCACTGTCAATTCATTAATCTCGCTGAACTGAGAAAAATGAATTACTGCTCCAAATACCTAAGTTGAACTAGGTATTTGTGGTACCGAAGGTGGGAGTCGAACCCACACGGGTATTACCCCAATGGATTTTGAATCCATCGCGTCTGCCATTCCGCCACTCCGGCTTTGGGGTGCTCGGCGTCGGAGCCTGCCATTCCTTCAGAACGGAGAGGCTTGATGCGAGCTGCGGGCTAACTATAATAGCGACGATTTTGTGTTTGCACACGGGTTTGGCGTGGTTGTTTTTGATTGTAGTGGGCTTGGGGGTTGCCTGACGCAAAGTGTGTCGACTGGCGAGCGAGGTCCTGAATTAAGTTTGGGATGGCGATGTTGGCACTCATCTATTTCAGCATAGGAAATAGGCTGACACGGGTTGGTGTTTGCGGGTGTGGGTCGTGCTAGGCTCGCAGATTCAACTACCTCTACAGGTGCTTATGTCTGAAGACAGCCCACAAATCCCGGAACGTTCACTTGAGCTTTCGCGTCCGCTTGCGGTGCTCGATGTGCAGTCGACCGGACTGGACCCCGATAACGCTCGCATCGTAAAACTGTCGGTATTTAAAGTTGATCCCGATGGCTCCGAACATGTGAAGTCCGTACTGGTGAACCCCGACATTCCAATTCCGCTCGGTGCAACGCAAGTACACGGAATTTCCGATTTAGACGTGATGGATAAGCCGGTGTTCAGAGCCTATGCACGAGCGCTGGCGGATCATCTTGAGGGATGCGATTTTGCCGGATTTGGCATCGAACGATTTGGCCTTCCGTTGTTACAGGCCGAGTTCGAGCGCAACGATATCGATTTCTCGTTAGACGGCAGGGCGGTCGTTGATGCTATGACGGTGTTCCATCGTCTTGAGCCTCGTAACTTAGCCTCGGCATATTCTCGATTCGTTGGCGGCGCGAGGCCTGAATCATCGAGATTGGAAGACGATGCGCAGGGGGCTCGCAACGTGTTCAACATTCTTCAAGGCGAAGTGGCTAGTTCGGCCAACGTCCCGAGAAATCCGAGCGAGCTCGCAGCGTGGGCAAAGGGAATCGATAGTTCGGCGATAGACGCTGAGGGCAAGTTTGTTTGGAGCGAAGAAGGCGATGCTCTTGTCAACTTCGGCAAGCATCTGGGCGAGCGACTTATCGAGGTTGTGAGCAACGATATTTCGTACTTGAACTGGATGTCGGGTTCGGACAACTTTGAACCGGACGTTCGCAAAATCGCAGAGTCGGCAACAAACGGATATCTGCCAGAACGAACGCCAGCACCTGCCGCAGAACCTGCGTCTGAATCGACTGTCGAACCGGCTCCGGAATCGGTCAACGAACCGGTGAAGGATTCCTAAAACGGTCGGTCGTCTTGCGGTTCCGATAGTGGCGGAGGTGCGCCATCATTCCGCAGCACCGCATTGCCGGTGAACGTGATTTCCACGCATGGCATTCCCATAAATATCCGCTTGGCGATAATGAACGGGCCCCACCACGGGAGTCGAAGCGCACGGTTTATCTTCACGGCTCCAAGTAGGATTTTGAACTTGGTACGCGGGAAGTTTGGGCGCAGCGACCAGTGTTCGATAAACGCGAATATATTTGGCAGCTTTTCGTTGAGATCTCGAACGACCCGTGCTTCGGCGGGGATGTCGAACCAGGGCTCGGACTCGACCGAGTGCACGGTCACTTTTGAACTCCGAGACATACTCGCCACCCAGTCGCGCTTGCCGGGGTAGCCAGACAAAATGATCTTGTTCACACCACCTTCTTTAACCCAAACATACGTTGTTTCGATGGTTCGCTGAGTGCCGTTTTTGCGCGTTAGGGTAGTGCGGATGTAGAAACTGTTTGAAAGTATCTCTTCCAGCTGAACTGGTAGTTTTGGGGCGGTGATGCGACCGATGTTAGCCGTCCCCATCGAACACGGCGATAGTGTTCGGGTTGATGTGGATGGCGCCTGGCCCATTTGTGATGCTCAACTGCCCGTTGCCATCCTCGATTCGATGCGCAATCGTCGCTACATCGCCATCCTTCGAAACGTTCTCGGTTCCGCCATTGACGGTCACGTCACCGTTGTGTGTGTAGGCCGAAATAAGCACGTCTGAACCGCTTCCGAGTCGTGCAGCGATATCACCATTGGTTGTCGAGATTGAACTACTGCCCTCGCTGATGACACCGTCGAACCACACGTGGGCGTTCGTAGTCACAATGTGCACATTGCCGTCGACGTCCTGAACCGTGACTTCGGATTCAGTGGTGATCAGGTCGAAGTTGCCAACAGAATCGTTCACTGTGATTTCGCCTTTTGTGGTGACCAAAAAAGCAGAAATTACTGATATTGAATCGACGGTGATGGCTCGATTAGTCGTGCGAACTATCAGCTGAACGCCCACTGGAAGGCCGATATCGATAATCGAGTTAGCCGACGTTTCGCCGCCTGTGCTTGTGGTGGCCGATATGACGTAGTGGCGTACTGGAGCGCTGGTGAGGCTCTGGGTGTAGAAGTCGACGAATTCAGCGTTATTGAGTGTTGCTTCTACTTCAAGGGTGTTGGATGCGACCCTGCGAATTCGAATCTCTGCATTCTCACCAAAGACTTCCACCATCGCAGCTTTTTCGAGCACGATTGAATCGGTCCTCGTGCTCGAATTGCCGCCCGAGAGTACGCACACCGGTGCCAGCGTCGCAAAAGCAGCGATGATGATGAGCAGTGTGCGCAGTTTGAAGTTCAAATGTATGACTCGCCAGGCGTTTAGGAGGCAGCGACTATTCGTACGCTGAGTTTACATGTTTGAGTTGGAGGCTGGTGTGGTGGCCGCTCATCCCCGCCCGTTCACCGATGGTCCCTCCGCAGGAGTCGGGAAATCGGGCAGTGCAGCTTGACGACTAGTCGAGAACTATCTTTACTGCTGCCAAGACTTTTTCGGGAGTTGGATAGATTAGTGGTTCGAGGGCTGGCGAGTACGGCACGTTGACCTGTTCGGAGGCGACGACCTGAATCGGTGCCTGTAGATCCCAGAACCCCTCTTGGGCAACGATCGCTGCGATTTCCGATGCTGCCGAGCAGCTCTTGTGGGCAGGGTCAACAATTACAAGGCGACCCGTTTTCGCTACCGATTTTAATATTGTTTCTTTGTCCAGTGGAACCAATGTTCGTGGGTCGATCACCTCGGCGGAAATACCTTCGGCTGCTAGTACATTCGCTGCGTCCAAAGCGTGTTGTACCCCTCCGGCGATTCCAACAATCGTTACGTCAGATCCAGTTTGCAACGTGTTCGCCACGCCGAACGGAACAAGCAGTTCACCACCGGGTAAATCGGCGTTGTCGGGAATCTCCATGCGCGAACTAATCGCAATGCCGTCTTCGAAAATCATGCAGACATCGTTGTCGCGTACTGCCGTTTTCATCAGTCCCTTTGCATCGTAAGCATTCGATGGGCAGATGACTTTGAGTCCGGGTGTGTTCATGAAAATGGGGTAGTTGCGATCGGAGTGGTGAGCCGCCGCGCCACGGGCGTAGAACATGCGAATCCTGAACGTTACGGGCAGTTCGGCCTGGCCGCCAAACATGTAACGCATCTTCGATCCCTGCGAGATGAGCTGGTCCATACCGACCCACAAAAAACTGGTGACTGTTTCGACGATAGGGCGCATGCCACAGAGCGATGCACCAAGGGCGGCTCCGAAGAACCCGTTTTCAGATAATGGCGTGTCGATAACACGGTCTTCACCGAATCGTTCGACGAGCCCGGCGGTCGCTCCGTAAACGGACTTGCGTAGATCCTCGCCCATGGTGAACACGGTGGGATCGCGCTCCATCTCTTCGACGGTCGCTTCTTGAATTGCCTGTACGTATGTTTTGATGGCCATTTGATGTGCTTTTTCTTGCTGTGTGAGGTTCGGAGTGCGACTAGGTGAAATGAGTTGTGGCTGAGTTAAACGGGAGTCGCCCACATGTCGTCAAAGAGATCGCCGGGTTCGGGGAACGGACTGTTCCGTGCGAACTCCACGGCTGCTTCGATTTCCACCTTCACAGTTGCTTCGATTTCATCGCATTCAGCATCGGTCGTGACGCCGTGACTTGTAATAGCGGCCCGATGAATCACCAGCGGATCGCGTTTCCTTGCCTCTTCAACTTCGGACTCTTCGCGATAGTCCGACTTGATGATCCGTTCGAGACCCAGAGAGTGATCTTCGTAGCGATAGGTCATCGCCTCGATAAGCGTTGGGCCTTCGCCGGCGCGTGCCCGTCTAACGGCCTCGTTGGTGGCTTCCCAAACGGCGATAGCGTCTTGCCCATCAACCAGTACGCCCGGCATTCCGTAGGCGCTGGCGCGGTCGCTGACGTGATCGACTGAAACAGAGTTTTTGTACGACGTCGTGATTGCGTAGCCGTTGTTTTCGCACATGAAAATTACTGGCAGATCCCAGAGCGCCGCCATGTTCATTGATTCGTGGCAGGCACCCTGGTTCGATGCGCCATCGCCAAAAAACACGAGAGAAACGAAGCCCTTTTTGCCAAGCTTGGAAGCTAACGCAGCTCCAGTTGCGATTGGTACTGACGATGCGACAATTCCCGATTCACCAAGAATTCCAATAGAGAAGTCAGCTAAATGCATCGAGCCGCCCTTGCCTTTGCAGAAGCCGCCGACTTTACCGAGGATTTCGGCCATTGCGCCATTCACATCGCCACCCTTGGCGATTGGGTGACCGTGCGATCGATGGTTGCCGGCAATCCTGTCGGTGTCTTCCAGTGCCGCACAGGCCCCGACGGCTACCGCCTCTTCGCCGATATACGGGTGGGCAGGCCCAATCAGTTCACCTGAGGAGTGGATCTCGATTACTGCCTCTTCGAAGTACCGAATACGACACATCCGACGGTACATTTCTTCGAGTTGCTGCTTATCCAACGCCATCTGAATTCCACCTGTTATCAACGAATGCCTGAACGATTGATCCGTCCAATTCACCGAAGGTTACTCGTAAGTAGCCCGAGGTGCATGAAAAAAAGAATGCGTCGACACCGAGCAATGTCGGAGTTAGGCAAGTCGGTGGTTCTACTTAGAATGGCGACAATCACAGCAAATCAACGCGAATTAAGTCGATTTCACATAATTTCAAATTATGTGCTCTTCGTATTAGTTCGTATTAGTTGGAGGGTACGTACTACCTGGATTAGCAGGCAGTTCGGTGAAATCGATCTCCCGGTGTCCGTTGTTGAGGATCAGTCAAAGGCCCTTACGAGCAGATCTCCGCGGGGCATCTCCAGGCAGTACGCACTCGAATCTGCGGCTATTTCGCGAGGATCGGTATTCGAATCTTTGCTTCGATGTGTATTTGATCTGATTCGAGCGTGACCGACCCATCCATCGCTTCGAGTATTTCTCGAGTTATCGACAGTCCAAGCCCGGTACCTAGGGTGCTTCGGGTTAGCTCGTTATCGAGGCGGGTGAATCGGCTGAACGCTAGTTCGGTGTCCGACTTGGATAATTTTCCTTTATTGCGGACAAGAATTTCCACGGAACCGTCCGATTCGTAAGTCGATACCGTGATGCCGCTATCGATTGGCGAGTACTTAATGGCGTTGCTGACGATATTTTGCACAGCCTGAGCCATGCGTATTGGGTCGATTGCGGCTAACGCTTTTGTTGTGCTTTCGCGCCACACCAGACGCCTTTTTGGTGCGCTGGCGACAGGTTTCAGACTGTCGAAGACATCCTTCACCGTATTCACAACATCGACTTGCCGGATGTCGTACGAAAGTCCGCCAGAATCTACTGCGGCGACATGAAGTAAATCGTCGATCATCCGCTCCAATCGCCACGCGTTGTTCTGGATCGAATTGAGCTGCTTGATCTGGCGTTCATCCAAAGTTTTATCGCGCATGAGCAGGCTCGAGAACGCCACAACGCTTGTAAGCGGAGTTTTAAATTCATGTGAAATCGAGCTTATGAATTCGGATTTCGCCTTTGCGTCGGCTTCCAGAATGGTGGTTTGCGTTACCAGCGATGCGGCCCATACGCGCTCGCTTTCAAGCCGCTTGCTGGCAACTTCGAGTGCTTCTGAATGGAATGCCGGTGAGAGCACGCCTCCGAGCCGCTCAAGAATTCCGAGATCACGGCGGTTGAACGCATCTTTTCTTATTGAGCTGATCCAAATTGCGCCAATTGGATCCTGCGAATCCCCGCCTAGTGCCAGGTACATCCAGGAATTCAAACCCGCGGACGCTAGTTGTTCTCTCCACGGTTCGGGCAGTTGATCGACATCACAGCGTTGCGAATTTCCCTCATTTTCGGTTCCGGAATAAGGCGTTGTTTTAGAAGCAACGTTGCCTGATATTTCCAGGCCTTGTAGATAAACGACAGTGGATTCTGAATTTTCGGCATCTATCGTTACTGTTGCGAGCCGATCGAAATCAATAAAGGTCGCCAGTAATTCACTATTTAGTTTGGCAAGAGATTTTAGTGTTTCGCCCGCTATCACTTTGCGATTTAAAGAAACGACAGCATTCCGGATTTGGCGTTCTCTGGCGTTATTATTTTGCGATACAGAGCCCTGGATAACAGGAGTGAACACCGCAGATATTTGCTGTGAGTAGTCGAGGTGCACGCGGGTGTACATACTCGGTTTTGAAGTTAGGAAATGGATTACGCCAACCACTTCGCCCTCGGAAATAAGCGGTGTGGCGATCCACGATCCCATGTACCCGGGGTCATCACCGTTGGGGTAATTGCGCAAAGATATGGCCTGGATTTGCTCTTTCGACAAAATTACCGGAGATCGGGCAATCGTGGCCAAATCGGTTGCCGTTCGTTGGTTTTTTTTTTGTAATCCCAATTCTCATCTCGGGATCGCTTGGTCCCCATTGGGCTTCGATCGAGTAGCCAGTCTTATCCGAATTCAAGGCAGTGAGCAAAAAACGGTCAATTGGGATGATCTGGTCGATCTGCAGGGCCACGGAGTCGAACACGCTTCGGATGTTGGCCGCCCGAGACACCGCCCGGCCAATATTGGCGATTTTCAGCGAATCATCGTTATACGCAGTTACCGACTTTGA
>CAVOCL010000089.1:0-7421 GCA_963694185.1 Dehalococcoidia bacterium | reverse complement strand
AAGAAACCATAGCCGCAACGTACCCCCACTTAGTGGAGTCGTCGCCCTGATCGATAAATTTCAGGATAAGCGAAACGATACCCGCGGCGGAAAGAACCGCGAGGATCCACGCCCACGCCTTGAACCTGCCGCTTGCACCCGTAGTGGTGGCGACTAATTCTCGTGCGACTACATCAGCAGCCACCTGAGGCGGCGGTGCGTGATGATCGGCGGCTTCGTGGCCTGTCGCCACAGCTTCACTAGCCATGCGTTGCAGTTTCTCCTGCGCCGACCTTCTTGTCGGCATCGATCTTCGCTAGGTAGATAACGTTGGGGTCGGTAGCGAACTGATCGAGCAGCGTGTAGTGACGCTGGTCGTTCTTCATCTTCGACACCTTGCTATTCGGGTCATTAAAGTTTCCGAAGTTTAGTGCACTCGTTGGGCATGCAGATGAGCATGCTGTCTGAACCACACCATCGGCAAGTTCAACACCTGCGCTTCGGGCATTGCGTGATTCACGGCGAATTCGGTGCACGCAGAAGCTGCACTTTTCCATGATTCCACGACTTCGAACTGTTACATCGGGGTTCAGGTGGTTGCGGAGAGACTCCGGCCATACTGGCTCCCAGTAGTTGAAGAATCGAACAATGTAAGGGCAACCGTTAGCGCAATACCGGGTACCAACACAGCGGTTGTATACCTGAACGTTCAGGCCTTCCGAGTTGTGGTAAGTGGCATAAACAGGGCAAACGGGCTCACACGGTGCGTTCTCACAGTGCTGACACATAATAGGAATGAACCGTGCTTTTGCGTCGGGGAAGTCGCCTTCCCAGTATCGCTCAACACGAATCCACGAGATCGAACGAGCTCGCTCAACACGATCCTGCGTGTTGATGGGGATGTTGTTTTCCGCCTGACAGGCGATAACACATGCGTTGCAACCGATGCACTTATCTACATCGACAACCATGCCCCAGTTGTGGCTACCAAACTCTGCTGTTGTCATTGGGCTACCGCCATTAGGCACTGGTCCTGCATATTATTCATGGTCGTCAGCCCCTTCGCCTTCGAGGAGGAAATTTTTCTGATATAGGTGATGGTTCGCTTCCTGCGCATCATGAGCAGTTTCACCAACACCAACAACCAAAATCGGTACTCCTGGCTCGACTGGTCGGGCCTCAACGTTACCTTCGAACTTCGGAACCTTAACTCGCTTGCCTGCACGCTGAACTCGTACTCGAGTTGCAGCCCATGCCAGCGCACCAGTTTCAGAATCTTTCACATCTACGAGAATAGATAGCACATTTGAACCGCGATCCTCCGCGTAACGACCACTTGCGTGGTGACCCTGACCGATCGGAATACCGATAATGCCAGGTCGAACGCCGGGGTGCGGGTAAGCGAGAACTTCGATCTCGCCTGAGGTTGAACGAATCAAAAGGACATCGCCTTCTTTGATCCCGAGTTCTTTAGCCTGAACGCTGTTGATCTCTGCCCAGGTCGACCATGAAGCCGATGAAATAGGGTCGGGCGTTTGCTGGGCCCATGGGGCGGCAGCTAATCGGCCATCACCGAGTGAGTTCGACTGGAACGGGATCAAGGCGAAGTCATCGCCGGTACCTAGCGAATCAGTAGCCGAGAACTTTGCAGTTTCAGCTGATCCGGCAATCGTGCCAATCTTGCTCGATCCACCCTTGTTCGTGTCCCACCAGCCACCGCGTTGCAGTGCGCCGTTGGTGAACAATGTTGCGTTTGAAGCAGATATTGATCCGCTGCCTGTGCTGTGCAGATCAGAAAGTGAATCCTTCACCAATCGTTCCATGCTGGAACCGTACGATCCGTCCGACATCGCAAGAAGCGTGTCGCCGAATCCACGAGCATCGCTTATCAGGCCAGACTCGTCGTGAGAAATAGTTGGGCCGACTACTGGCTGCTGTGTTCCAACAACCTGATAACCAGGGCCCGGTTCCGGGATTTCTGTGTTCCAAGCCTCGAGGAACGTCTGCTCTGGAATAACCAGATCGGCAACGTCCATCGTGTCATCGAGCACTGCACCGAACGCAATAACGTTAGGAACGTGCGAGAGTGCTTCTCGAACGTTTACCGAATTAGGCATCCCATGAACGATGTTGGCACCACGAATGATGACCGTTTCAACGTTGCCGGCACGCCACTGTGCGAGTTCAGCTTCCCACGCTTCGAACGAAGCACCGGTTGCTGAAGCTGGAATATCTTTGAGTGCCGATGATGGGTTGGCTGTAATGCCACCCTTAGAATCGACAGCGCCAACCAGCAGGTTCAGTGCGAATATCGCCCCAAGGTTGAAGCTACCGTTTGTGTGAGCACCGGCTGAACCACCACCGAACGCAACCGAAGGCGTGTGCTCGGCGAAGTGCCGTGCTGCCTTTTCGATGCGATCGAAATGGATGCCCGTGCGGTTAGCGACATCAACGATTCCGTAGTCGTTTAGGCCGCCCGTTACCGCTGCGTTGAACGCATCGATATTCGGTTGGCTAGCAAGACGTTCAGTGATAATAAATCTTGCGATACCCAGCGCGAGGACACCCTCGGTACCAGGTCGAGGAGCCAGCCATAGGTCTGCTGCTGCGGCGGTTAGAGACATGCGAGGCTCTGCGTGGATGAAGTACCCACGATCATGCTGCTCACGGAACTCACCGTACTTCACACCGAACTGTGCAGGTGAACCCCATGTGCCGAGCCAGTCGGCACCAAACGAAAGCACCGTCTGTGCGTTTGCAATATCAAATGTTGGCAACTGGTCATGGCCGAAAACCGACTTTACAGCGCCGTGAAGCACGCCCTGTTCGGTCGAATCGAACGTCATGTGCTTGCCAGAATACTGGGCTGCAAACTTGCTGGCAACGCTGCCCAAATGACCTCGAAGCGGGTTGGTAACAACAGTTAGCGAACCATTGGCATTTTTCAGTGCCTGTTCGAAACGGGTGCTGGCCTGATCCCAGGAAATATCAACAGCGTTTCCGCTCTTGGAGTAGCGGATCTGAGGATTCTGAAGACGGTCGGGGTGGTATAGCAGCTGCAGCGGGGCATCGTATCGAGCCGTTGCCTTGCCGCGGTTTACCGGGTGGTCGGGGTTGCCTTCAATCTTCTTGGCACGTCCCTGCATAACTCGAACCAGCACACCATCGCCGTTTGTAAAATCGCCCATCGATGTGGCGTACCAGGCGTCCTCACCTCGAACCAAGTCTTCTGGCAGGTCTACAGGACTCTGAACAATTAGCTCGCGCTCAGGTAGTCCGCAGGCTGCGAATATCACAGCTCCTGCAGCCGTCTTACCGGTAAGCGCTAGGAATTCTCGTCGATTTAGCTTCATCTGGTCAGTGTTGTTCCTGTTGTCGCAGTTTCAATATCTGGGACTGGGTTCAAACCCGTGTAATTAAGTTCCAGTGATCCTTAGTGGTGGCAAGCGACACAGTCGGTCGGCGCACCGTTGTCACGGTGGCAATCGACACACTGGCCCATTTTGAGAGATTCAACCTGCTCGACTTGCTGCATTGCTGCGACGTTTCCGTGGCAGGTTGAGCAGACTCCGGCAGGTCCTTCGGTAACACCATCGGTAGTGCCTTTTACAGCAGATGGGTTTTGAGTGAGATAACGAATGTGAGGTTCGTGAACGAATCGAACATGGTCTGGTAGGCGATGTACTCGCTTCCAGTTGACCGCCTCTTTGCCGTCATCACCAATGATGTCGGCGGCGTCGCGAAGAATGTTGATCTGTTCGTTGTCGGCTGAACCAATAACCTGGTGACAGGTTGCGCAGAAACCTACTGGCGGAACTCCAGCGTTCGGCTGAGTAGTTACGGTGCGGTGACAGAACGTACAGTCGAGCCCGAGACCTTCCATCGTCTCGCCATCGGCAGCAACGTGATCGAGCTGCTTCAGGGAAGCGTGAATGGTGTGCGGGAAATCGATCGGCTGATCGAAAGTCTGTTCAAATCCTAATACGGGAACCGGCTGACCGATCCACCCCGTAATGACGAACGCTGCTACCACACCCATAACCGCCAATACACCGAGGCCACCAATGGCCAAAACGGGTATGAGCATCTTGGGTAAAGATGACGATTTGGGGTTCGAGTTGTCGTTTTCCGACGCCAAGCGTTCTTTCCAGTCCTAGCAAGCCGAAGCGAGCTACTAACGTGTTAGGGAGGGGGCAGTGCCTACTGCCACCACCGTGAGTAAATTCTGTGTAAGAAATCGGTGTTTTCTGACGCCATGAATAGGGATGCAAAAATACCGATGAAGCAAATAATGCCAACTACATATAGTGGTGCGCGCATTTTCGACCACTTGGCTGGGACAGTTTTAGTGTCGACAAACGAAGGGATGATTGCGTGTGCCGTAAGGAGCGATGGCCCTGAAATTAGAGCAAAGCCCAGTGCAAGCCATAGGAACTTAAGTGCCATGCCTACTTCAGCCCATTCGGCCGTGGTTAGCGGTTTAGGATCCATACCCTGCTGACTAAGCTCCCAAAGTGATAAAAACAGGAAGGACTAAATGCGAACGCGTGCGCATCGCAGCCGCCCTTCAAATGTAGCGCAAGTGAAAACTATCACGAGGCATTTTTCAGTGTCAACAGTTCGAGGAGGCAATTAGGGCGAGGTAAAAACTCGTCAGCTTTATTACGCAAAAGCGAGTTTAATGGATGTCTGTAGCAATAAGTATGGCTCACCAATCTGATCGCCCGAGTCAAGCGACCATGGGGAGTCCGATTTCGAGGGACGCAACCGTACTCCATAGTCCCCGCCGTGGATCAATAATGCCTGCCCAGAACCCGAATCTCCGACCACCACGGCAGTCACTTCACAGGGCTCGCCACCACTGTCAGAACACCATCCGATTACGTCGTAAGGCTCGTCGCTGCTCGGGATGCTAGGGACGGTAATAACTGCCGAAGTTCTTGGCTCGCTCTGCGTTTCGAATACCTGAATAGGAAAATAACCACTGTTCTCGTTATCTTCGATATCGATCATCAACTGATCCATATTTTTAATTGCCCCCGACTTACAAGCGTCAGAACTAAGTTTGTCATCCTGATGAAAATCAGGATTTGTGTTAAATCGCCGACAACCTTATTCAATGGAAAAATTCGCGTCACTGGCACACTGTCATGCTGAATTTATTTCAGTATCTCTCTCCCCCTCTGCAGCGAATGACTTCTAACGATCAGCGTTGATCAAAGAGGAGGCGAACTCCTAGAGCTCGATGTGATATTCCATTGATGGTACTGGGCCTGAAAAGCCTGCCTTTTCATACGCTCGCCTCGCGGGCGCATGCGCGACGTCGCCGCCGGTTGTCACGATAGCCGCCTTCATTCCAGCTTCTCGCATACGCTCAAGAACGAACGCATACATCTGTGCACCAATGCCCCGGCCCTGAAACGCAGGAGATACCGCGTTGTTGCCAATTTCGGCAACTTTCCTTTCGAGATACATGTGGACGATTATGAAGCCGATAATTTTAGCTCCGGGCGGGCCTTCGCCCTTGGTAGCGAGCTCTTTGTCGCCATCAGATTCCGCTACCCATACCTGCCTCGGATCATCATCACGGCATGCCCCTGCAACTTGGGCGCGCTTGCTGGCATCGGGGTCGGGGTGAGTAAGTTCGAATAGTTCGTTGCCAACGATTTCTTTAGACGAAGCGAAAATCGGTTGCCACGCCGCAACGGCAATATCGAGAACCGTGTCGAGATCGCTGTCACGGAAGCTTCTAATGATTAGATTCATTTGAGCCTTCCGTGTTGTGGAATGTTCAGAGGCATGGTGCAATCAAACTGAAGAAAACGCAGCTGGCTGGCTGCCTGCCTGCTTACCTGTTTCTAACGTTCGGCAAGCACCTTACGTTTGAACAGTGAACCGCTTTTAGGTTTCGGGAAGTCACGTCGTGGTAGACAACCAACGGCAATCCGTCAGCGCCAATCGTTATTGAACTGTACTGGCCAACAAGACCTGTCGACCCAACAAGACCTGCTGTATCGACGTCTACCCCGGTTGCGGAAGTGCACGCAATGTCATCGCAATGTGCTACTTCGAGCACCCCGTTGAACGAGTCGTAGTAGCTAACGATTGCCCGACCGTCGGTTCCCAGAGTCATCGAATTCCAGTTGCCGACACCACCGCTCGTAACCGTCGAAGCTGTAGTTGATGAAGAACACGATACGTTCGAACAGTGAGCCATTTTCAAATCGTTGCTCGTTGCGTCGAAGTACCCGACAAGCCCGCGCCCGTCGATACCGATAATGATCGAAGTTTTCTTGCCAACATCGCCCGGAGCGTCGACCAGTGCAACAGTGTTAGCCGAGCAAGTAACAGTTGAACAGTGCGCAACCTTCAGAGAAGCATTATCAACGTCGTAGTAACTAATCAGCGGGAATCCGTCGCTGCCAATCGTGATCGACGTGTACTCGCCAACATCACCGGCTTCATCAACTATCACCAGACCAGCCGACGTGCATGCCGTGTTGTTGCAGTGAGCAACTTTTAGATCGCCGTTCGTGGCGTTGTAGTAACTAATAATGCCGAGTCCGTCGGTACCGATAGCGATCGATGTGTGCGAACCAACATCACCGAAACTTTCGATAACCGAGGTCGAACTCGTTGCACAGCCAACCGTTTGGCAGTGGGCAATTTTCAAGTTGTCGTTCAGCGAGTCTCGATAGGCGATCAACGGCAGTCCGTCGGTGCCAATAATCACTGATGAATACAAATCGCCAGCACCGGTTGCTTCAATCAATGATGGGGTTATCGAAGTACAGGCAGCGTCATCGCATTGCGCCAAATATAGAGAATTATTCGCTTCGTAAGCGATAACGGGCAGCCCATCATCGCCAATCGTCACCGAGTTCCAAAGCCCAGCTTCACCGGGCCCAATCGCAAGCGTTGTAATCAGGTGCTTGGCTCGCTGGAACGGCACTGTGTCACTCGATGTAAGTGTTGTGCAAATCAGATTCCCGCTGCCATCAACACCCGTAGCAACAAGCCCCGCGCCGCAGGACTGACCCGATATTGCGTAGTCGCCAGCCGACGGTCCTGCATCGCCACAGACCCAGGTCGAGCCGTTGTAAATCGGTATTTCACTCGATGCGCAGGTCATTCCACCGAGAGTAGTGTTCAATTCGCCCGGACGATTCTGTATCTCGTTCCAATCGACCGAAGTCAGCCCGTCATCCCCATCATCCAACCCTTCCGGTCGATTCTGAATATTGGTCCAATCAACCGATGCAGCCGCGCCCCCTGAACTTAAATCGCCCGGCACTCCGGTAATGGAACTCCACGCTATCTCTGCGTTGCCTGACGAAAGTTCGAGAGCCGTGTAGTAGTCGGAATCATGATCGTGATCACTTCGTGAAACAGTGTCGGCTTCGCCCGATCCCGCAAAATCGACAAACGCCACGTCGCCTTCG
>CAVOCL010000088.1:0-7470 GCA_963694185.1 Dehalococcoidia bacterium | reverse complement strand
ATTCAGCTTCGTTATCTTCGCTCTCAACTTCAGAGCCATCTTTAGCGGCAGCATCAATATCTGCTTCGGCTGCGGCCAGAACATCCTCAAACGACGGGTCGAGAACGTTGGTGTCCTCTTCAGTCATCTGCGATACGGCTTCTTCCATCTGCTTGTTCAGCTCGATAGAAGCATCGTCGGCAACAACTTCAACAACGATAATTGCTGAAACGCCTTCAACGAAGCGTGCGGGGACCTTGTAGTCACCAACAGCTCGGATCGGTGCAGGAATCTGAATTCCCTTGCGGTCGATCTCGCGGTCGGTCATTTCGCCAAGCTTGGCGGCGATCATCGTGTTCGTAACTGAACCGTACAAGCGGCCGGTTGGGCCAGTTCGTACTTCGATGCGGACCTTCTGGCCCTTGAGTGCATCGGCGACATCCTGCCACTCTTTGGCCTCAACAAGTCGTCGGTCTTCAGCCTGCGCTCGCAGCTTTGAGGCTCGTCGTAGCTCATGCTCGGTAGCCTGAACTGCGAAGCCCTGTGGGATCAGGAAGTTTCGAGCGAAACCGTTCTTGACTTCCTTTACGTCACCGGCTCGTGCGGTAGGACGTACATCCTTTAGAAATAGAATTTTCACTTTGTCATCACCTTGTGCGTCCGACGGTAGGTTTTGCGCTGATTACAGCGGATCGGCATGCCGATCCAGCCCCGTATTACGTTACGAAACTGCCGTCACACGAACTGTGCTAAATGCTGGTTTTTCGAACAAAACATGTGAGGCGGGTGCCCCGATGTTCGCAAGCCAACCTGTTAAAAATACAACATCATTCGCAGTTGGGCTACATTGGAATCCGCCAGTAATTCCACGTTGAGCCTGCTAACAGCAGATTGTCGCTTCTCAGCGTTCACTAATATTGCTGTCTAATTTGACCGCTAATGTCTCCTTGAGGTTCTCTTTTATGAACACCGGAACGATATTTCATAGTGGACTAGGTGAGCCCGAAGGCCCCGTTTTACTGCCAGGCGGCAGCTGGGCTGTTGTTGAGATGAGTCCTGAAACTGGTCACGTATCGGTCATTTCTCCCGATGGTGGCTCTAAGCGCGTTGTTGTTCAGACAGGTCGGCCCAACGGCATGGTGCAGGATTCTGAAGGCACGTTGTGGGTGGCCGAATCGATGAACCCGCCGTCGTTACTTCGAGTCAGGCTGGATGGGACATCTGAAGTCGTAATGACCGAAGGCGATGGCGTTGAGTTCTTGTTTCCGAACGACCTTGTGTTCGGTCCAGAGGGTGCTTCTTACATGACCGATTAAGGCGTGCATCGTCCTGCATTTCAGACAGCGCGTGAGGCCGGGCGAACCGATTATCCGATAGACGGCAGGGTGTTTCGTATCGACTTATCCAACATGTCGGCAACTTTGCTAGACGACGGGCTTGCCTTTGCGAATGGGCTGGCGTTTGGAACCGATGGGGCACTGTACGTAACGGCTACCGTAAGCGGGCTCTTGTATCGATACGACTGGCATAGCGATGGCACGCTCGGTTCTCGTGAGGTTTTTGCCGACCTCGTCGATCGCTCGCAGCCTGCTGGATTCAAGGGTGGAGATGGACTGGCTGTCGGCGAGAACGGATTCCTGTATTGCGCAGTGGTAGGGCAGGGCGATGTGACTGTGGTGGATACGCAGGGCAAGGTAGTCGAACGGATCACGGTAGGCGGGGGGCAGCCGACCAACGTTGCATTTGGCCCGAAAGGAAGCGGCGATATTTACGTAACAGTCAAAGACGCAGGGACTCTCGAACGGCACCACGTGGGTGTGGATGGGCTGGCGCTGTTAGCTTCGAAGTGAGGCACGCGGTGTGATGCGGCCTTACGACTTCGGGTCGATCGGCTCACCATCCGAGAATTCGTCATCACCGCGACCCGAACCAGTCAGGAACCAGTTCACCGCAGAAGCTGCGGCATCGGCATTGTCCTTGGCAGGAAAATCGCCACAGTCCTCAGGTTCAGCCAGCGTCGAATGCAGGATAGCTTCTCGCATCGCAACTGCAGCTTCATGGCTCAGCAATTTGCCCTGCCGACCTCGCAGGATCAGAGTCGATATAGCGTGCATGCCGTTAATCTGATCCGCCGAAATCTCACCATCGCATATCGTTATCGAAGTGGCCGCTGCCGGTGAAGATCCCACTAAATCACTAAGCCAACCGGCCGCCTCATCGCCCTGCGACAGCAACGCCACCGGTTCACTAATCTCCCAGATGAAATGCAATAGCTCAAGAGCTGACGAAACTTCGACCAGAACTGGTGCGTGAGAAGGGCTTAAAAGCGAAGCGAACTCGTCCCAATCTGAAGTAACAGTTCCGGGCGCCACGATTACTAGCGGGTTTTCCGCCGCCGTTTTCGTCCAAGAGTGCACCTGCACTTTATCCCCTGATTGCAGCGTCACTGCAACTGTTTCGAGTTCGGCCATTTCCTGCTCATTCTCCTGAGTACCGTTCACTTCACAGAATCATCGACTGTGAATGTGTGATTGCACATGTTATCCGGCTCAATCGTTTTCGAACGTACAAAACCAATCAATACTCTGCCAATGGGTGCGAGTAGCGCGCATTGAGGGTATATTTGCCTCCGCAACCGATCAGCAAGGTGGTGAGTTCGCTGAAATGAGCGAACTCGAATGTCTGATCAATGTTCGAAAAGGAACCTGCTGTGACTACGAATGACTGGGGATCGATCTACAAAGAAATGGGCGCGAAACCAGTTGTGAATGCGACTGGAAGCGTGACATTGCTTGGCGGTTCAACACCCGTCGCCGAAGTGAAAGCCGCAATGGATGCAGCTGATTCTGCTTATATTCCTCTGATGGAACTTGAGCAGGTAGCGGGTGATCGAATCGCTGAAATGCTGGGTGTGCCAGCAGCGTACATCACATCCGGCGCAGGGTCGGCACTGACTCTCGCAACTGCTGCTTTCATGGCAGGAACCGATGACGCTAAGATCGAGCAGTTGCCCGACACTACGGGAATGCCGAACGAGATTCTTATCCAGAAGCGTCAGCGCTACTGGTACGACCGATGTCTTGAATTGGCCGGTGCAAAGCTCGTTGAGTTTGGCGATGAAAATGGCACTACCGAAGACGATCTTCGAAATGCCATTTCCGATTCCACGGCCGCTGTTCACTATGTTGTTTACGAACAGAAGCCGACCGATCCCAATGTTCTGACGCTTGAGCAGGTGATCGAGATCACTCATGAAGCTGGCAAGCCGGTTTCAGTCGATGCTGCCGGCCAGATTTTCCCGCTAGAGAACTTTGGTAAGTACGTGAAAATGGGTGCCGATTTCCAGTGCATCGCAGCGAAGTACATGGGCGCCCCTCATTCGACAGGTTTCGCACTTGGCACCAAGGAAGTTATCGACGCCATCAGCCGTCATTCATTTGTCGGTTACGAAGGACGGCGCGTTCGTGGAATTGGCCGACCGCAGAAGATTGACCGCCAGGAAATCATGGGCGTGGTGGCTGCCGTAGGGCGGTGGATCACATTGAACCATGAAGATCGCTTGTCGGTAGCAGAAACGCAGTCTCAGGCCATTCTGAAGCCTCTAAAAGGCATTCCGGGCGTGACCGCATCGATAAATACCAACATCATGGGACACCAGCCGTTCGGTATTTTCGTGAGTGTTGATCCCGATATTGTCGGGTTCACCAACGACGATCTTGTTGAGAAACTTCGTGACGGCGATCCTTCAATATGGACACGTGTTTCATTGGATGCACCACGACTCGAGATTCATGTCTTTGGCATGGGTGTGGGCGAACCTGAGCTTGTTGGCAACGCGATTGCGGCACTAGCCAAGGGTTAGTTCTTGACAGCTCGAATTCGCTAGCCAGATTTCGACAAAAGCGCCCGGTCATTTTGGCCGGGCGCTTTTATTTAGTCGGGAGAGAGCGTCTGTTCAAGATGACAACACGCACGATATTCGTCAAACTGCTTCCACTACAGAACCAACCATAGGAGATATTTTCGTGGCAGTTGAAACCGTTGGAGTGATGAGTCCTGGCGATATGGGCAGCGGAGTCGGTGGCGTCCTCGCCAAAAACGGCTACAGAGTAGTGACCGCACTCGATGGTCGTAGCGAATCGTCGAAGGCCCGTGCTGCCGAGCAGGGAATCGAAGATGTTGGTTCACTTGACGAGGTCGTAAGGGCCAGTGATTTGATCCTCTCCATTTTGGTGCCGTCGGAAGCCAGTTCTTTCGCTCAAGACGTTGCTGAGGCGATGGTTAGAACCGACACAATGGTGACAGTCGCCGACTGCAACGCCGTGTCGCCAGCCACCGGAGTCAAGATCGGTGAAGTAATCACTGCAGCAGGTGGAAAGTTCATCGACGCAGGGATTATCGGCGGATCGCCTCGAAGCGGTGCCGTGCCGCGAATCTACGCTTCTGGCGAGCATGCTCCAATTATTGGAGAACTCGATGGCAAGGGAATTGAAGTTCCCGTGATGGACGGACCGATTGGCCATGCATCAGGTTTGAAGATGGTTTACGCAGCGCTTACGAAAGGCACCGCAGCTCTCTACGCATCGACGCTAATGACAGCGAAATCGCTTGGCCTGTACGGCGACCTGATTCAAGAGTTGGAGATGAGCCAGGCGGGAACTCTGAGCGCCATGAAAAGCGTGAACACCATTTCAACAAAGGCGTTCCGCTGGATTGGCGAGATGGAAGAGATAGCAGCTACGTTCGCTGAGGCAGGTACGAGTCCGGCGACCCACGCAGGCGCAGCCGAAACGTTTCAGGCAATTGCTGATTCGTCGATTGGACACGAACGTGTCGATACGTTCGACAAGAACCGATCGCTGGAAGATTCAATCGCAGCGATGCTGCTCAAAGCACTCTAAGGCCGACTGAGTCGAAGCCTAATTTAGGCCTTCATCGCCGCTATCTGAACCTTGAGGTTCTCGGCGATAGTGGCGTACTCGGCAGCGACGGCGTCTGATTCTAGCGACACTGGCTTCTGCGAGTTCATGTATTCGGCACTCAAAGTAGTAGCGCCCAAGAACGGGAGGTCCATATCTTCAGCGAGTGCCTGACCGCCACCGGTACCGAACACTCCGCCCGACATGTTTTCGACGACACCGAAAACCTTCAGGTTCATCTTCTTGACCATGTTGATCGAGCGTTTTGCGTCGAGTACTGCTAATTCGTGCGGAGTCGTTACGATCACGAATCCATCGAGGTTGAGCGTCTGCATCACCGTAAGCGGAGCATCGGAAGTTCCCGGAGGAAGATCGACGATCATGTAATCGGGGTCGCCCCACTCGGTCGAGTGAAGGAACTGGTTGATCGCATTGTGGATCATCGGACCACGCCACACGATGGCCTCGTCTTCGTTGTCCTGGAAGAATGCCATCGACATGACCTTTACGCCGAAACGTGAAGGCGGAATTAGCTTTTCGCCGTTCTGTATCGGGCCTTCGGAAATGCGAAGAACTCGGGTTACGTTCGGGCAGTCGATGTCGCAATCAAATATCGATACGGCCTTATCCTGAGCCGCCAGCGTCACTGCGAGGTTTGTTGCAACGGTTGTTTTGCCAACCCCACCCTTGCCTGAGTACACCCCAATGCGGGTGCCGATTCCTTCGAGCGATTCCGATACACGGCGTCGTTCTTGGAAATTCTTTCGCACCTGTGAAAGGCGGGCTTCTTCTGCTGGGGTCAGTTTTCTGGGAGACGACATTTTTCTAAAGAGATACCGGGAATTTTAGCCGCGACAATGCGTATTGCCGCTAACTTATGAAATTAGATCTACTTAGTCGATACCGAGAAGGCGTTTGCCGTCTTCGGTGATCATGTCGGGAGTCCACGGCGGGTCGAATACAACGTCGACCTGAACATCTTCAACATCATCGATTTCAGCGATTCGCCACTCGGCCTGCTGGGCGATGTAAGGACCCATTCCGCAACCTGGAGCCGTGAGCGTCATCTCTACGTGAACGTCGCCATCGGAGACTTCCACCGTGTAAATCAGCCCGAGGTCTACAACGTTGACTGGGATTTCTGGGTCGTAAACGTCTCGTAGTGCTTCGAGAACGGTTCCCTGTTCTAGTACTTCAGCGTCGGCCATTATTGTCTCCGTGTGCCGTGAATTTAAATGTTTGCCACGGCGACCAAATCAAGTTCATTTTGAAGGTGCTATTAGTCTACCAGAGAGGTAAGGAATTATTGCGTGAAGATATTAGGACTTTTTATTTGATGGGCCGTCTTCACGAACCTTCTCGACCGACTTGAACGCTTCACGAAGATTTTCCAGCCATTCGGTTTCGTTGTTGCGAACGAATTTCACGCACCATGCGAGTGCTTCGCTACGTGATGCTGCTACCCCAGAATTCACGAGAGTGTCGAGAACTTCTCGTTCGCTAAGGCGCAATCGGGTCATCGCCGGGGCGGTTACGTGGGTGAATAGATATGTGTCTTCGCCGGTTTGAACGCCCCACGAAACTTTTCGTTCGAACAGTTCTTGGGCCTGCTCCGCAACTTCCATACGGGTTTGGCGAGTGTTCTTTCTGAAGCCCCGGGCGATTCGCTTGAGCGCTATTTCCTTGTCGTCATCTTCCTCAGGAAGTTTGCTGTCTTCTGTTGCGACCTTAACGATCGCCAGAATCTCGTCGTCATCCGACTTGATGGTGATTTTCTCGGCCGCCCAAGTCTCATCGATATGAGAATCGAACCAGCTCTGGATGGATTCGTTGTCTGTGGTCACGGGTTTGCCTCGCTGTAATTGACATATAGATTACTTGATTACAGAATTACAACATTAACTTTGTCGTAGGGCAAGCGTACTCCTTACTTCGTTTGGGTGACACAACAACGAAAGACCAGCAGGGGTGTGCGCTAGGATGTTGGTGGTTGTGAACTGTTCGGCAGTAAGCATTCGGAGAGATTACTGAGCGCGCCTCGACCAACGTTTGTTCAAGGCAGGAAGAGACGAATGAGGAGGCTTTTCACATGAGGCGAGAAGAGATTTCGTTCCAAATATTCAAAGCTGGTACGTCGGATTTCAAAGCGCTTTCTGAAGTTCAATCCAAATCCATGAATGTTGCATATCCCTCGGTCATTCCTGAAGGAAGATTCAACCCGGAAGTGGTTGCACCGGAAAAATTGGAGCGAGAAATATCATCGCTATATGAAGAGTTGGGCATCTCTGGCGCAATACTGAAAGCACAGGTCTCTGATCGCATCGTTGGAATTTGTGTATACGGAGACGATGCTCATGTAGAACAGGCGGATATCGGATATATCCAGCGCATATTCGTAGATCCCGATTTTTGGAGAATTGGAATTGGTGAGGCGTTGCTCGAAATTGCTTTGAGATCACTTCGAGAAAGCGGGTTCAGGCGTGCCTCACTTCATATTCTCGAATCCAATCTTCTGGCAAAGCAGTTCTACGAAAAGCGGGGTTGGCAGTTCGATTCTGTGTACCAAGTGATG
>CAVOCL010000087.1:0-7473 GCA_963694185.1 Dehalococcoidia bacterium | reverse complement strand
TTGTCCCCACCGAGAATAAACTTTGACCTCGGGAACGAGTTTTTCTTCGCACGGTTGTAAGCAGATCGTTCTTTAGTGATCGTCAGGTCGTAATCGGACTCAACGGGTACCGCGTTGAACTCGGTAGTTTTACCCCAGGTTGGCGGGAAGTTGCGGAAACCCAGCGATTGCTCAAGTTCATCGGCCGGAGCAACAATGGGTGCAAATATTCCAGCAATCAATAGCACAGCCATAACGACCAGCGGAAGTACTGGCCATCGGCGAACGAAGTACCAAACCTGGCTTGCTGGCGACCGCTTGTCTTGCTGCCGTAACTCAGATTCTATTACCGTCTGAGTCGAAGTTGTTGTTGGTTGATTTTCAGCCTGTTGAGCCATGTGCCTGCACTAAATACTTGTTGATAGCGGAATTTGGACGACGAGACGATTAGTCGTATCGAATCCTTGGGTCGATTAAGGCGTAAGAAAGATCAGATATGAACGTCATCCCGACGATCAATATCGTGAAGAAGAAGACAACCGCTTGAAGTACGGGGAAGTCGTTGTTGTTCACAGCTACAATCGCCATGTTGCCTATACCAGGCCATGCAAAAATTGATTCTGTAAGGATTGCGCCGTTGAGCAGGCCGACAATTCCGAGGGTCATTCCTGTAAGCGGCTGGATGAGAGCGTTTTTGAACGCATGCTTCCAAATGACGGCGGTGTTTCCGACGCCTTTGGCTCTTGCGAGCCGAACGTACTCAGAGTCGAGCACCTCAAGCATCGCCGATCGGGTGATTCTCGTGTAGAACGCGAACCCACCCCATGCCAACGTAATAGTCGGTAGAACCAGATGTTTGACATCCCAGACACTATCGCCCTTTAGTGCGGCCGGGAATATCTCCCAATGGACTGCGAAAACCAGGATTAATACAAGGCCTAGCCAGAATTGCGGCACCGCCTGACCTAGTAAGGCAAAGAATCTGCCGAAATAGTCCCAGCCAGATCCGCGTTTGACTGCCGAAAGCACGCCCAGCGGTATACCAATAAAGAATGACAGTAAATATGCTGTGCCACCCAGGTGAATTGTGGCTGGCAGTCTCGCCATCACAACATCGAACACCGGCTTGCGATCAAGGAGGGTTACTCCCATATCACCTGTAAGCGCCCGCCCTAGCCAGAGCGTGTACTGAACAACGACAGGTTTATCGAGACCCAATCGTGCACGGATGGCAATTTCACCTTCGGCAGATAAGCCATATCCAGAGTTAGCGTAAAGATCTAGCGGGTCGCCAGCTGCTCTCGATATAAAGAAAACCGCCAACGTAGCGACAACGATACTGAAAAGACCAAATAGAAATCTTCTGATAATAAAGCGCCGCATTTGTTTCCTTATTCCGTACGAATTTCCGCCCACGTCTCGAATCCGCTGAGACTACCATATTTTTTTTACAAATCGTACATTTTCGGCCTTTACCTTTTAATGTTTTTTTTTGATTTGTGAAGAAAATACCGAGATGAATCTGTGTTAAATGCAAGGAGACCCACCAAAATGGTGGGTCTCCTCTTATTTACAAGTCAACTACAAAAGCAGTTGTGCTTATAACTTCATCAAGTTACTTGATCTCGATGTTCCAGATGGAGTTGAAGTCGGAGTTGCCGGAAACATCCATGTCGAACGACTTGACCTTGCTGTTGTTGAAGTAGAACCCTGCAGGCACGGCAACAATACCGGGCTGGAGGGACTGGTCGTACACGTAGTCCAAGTAGGTCGTTGCAGCTTCTGTAGCGGTAGCTACGTCAACGGCTTCGGCCATCGTTGTGTAGAGGTCGAGAATCACTGGGGATTCAAAACCACAACCGAAACCACCACGTGTCAGAGTCGTCTGAACAAGGCCCTTGGGGAAGTGCCATGGGTTCGACTCTTTACCCTTGTCACAACCTGTGACCCATGGGTGAGTGTTGGTTCGACCAACGACAGTAGGTCGGAAGGTCTGGTACGAGAAGTGCAACGCGAACGTTGTCAACCCGATGTCTTGCCAGAAGCCGGCAACGGCGTTGGCAATTTCGTCACGCATTGGGGATCCACCCTGTGCGTAGACGGAAATCTCAAAGGCGTGTTCGCCGAGAATTCCATCCTTGCTAGCAGAACCCTTCTGGTAGTCCGGGTCCTGTTTCGTGATTAACGCAATGGACTCGTCCGGGTCGTATGCGTACTCCCACTTCGGAAGCCAGTTGGGGTGTGAAGCGGAGAAGTACTGAACGTGAACGGGCTGACCAAGGCCAGCAACGAGCGAGTCGTTGATCAGGTCACGGTCAATCGCAAGAGCCAGGGCTCGGCGAATGTCCTTTGCCTGGTCGAGGTCATCGTCACCGTGCTTGCCAGGTGAACCAATCCAAGGAAGGTCGTGAACGAAGGTTGCCTTTACAGGAAGCTTCTCGCCCTTCTGAGGACCACCAGCAAATACGTCTTCCCAGAGGTTTCCTGAGAAGAACAGACCGTGCTGAGTTGAACCACCGGCAGTGGTCTGCGTAAAGGTGGAAAGATCCAGCTTCGCCGCGTCCTTAGGCTCAAGTGCCGCTATGTCGACATCACCCGTGCGCAGAAGCGCAAGCCGTGTTGCCGGTTCAGAAACGTGGATAATCTGGATTCGTTCTGACTTGGGCTCGAGTTCCGGCAACCAGTGTGTACCAGGTCGGTTCACGATGGTGTAGGACTCGTCTCGTAGCCATTCTTCGATCTGGAACGGACCGGTTGCAACCACGTGGTTGCTTACCCATTCGTCACCTTTTTGCAGGAGAGCCTGCTCTGAGAAGACGTTGAACGCCTGTCCGGACTGGTTGGCATAGTCAAGCTGCCAGGTTCCATCAAACGCAACGAAATCAAAAGTAATGGTTTCGTCGTCAACTGCAATCCACTCGCCCCATAGACCGGCAAAGTCACCAGCCTGTCCACCAATGGACTCAGGGTTTGTAGCACCGTTATGGTCGTTCATTGAGAACGCAATATCGGCTGCAGTCAAATCACCAGCATCAAATCCATCTACAACCTGGAAAGGAACCCCGGTCTGGATCTTGACGGTAGCGCTGGAAAGGTCCGGCGCAATGGTGAAGCTCTTAGCGAGCCACGGAAGGTGTGTGTCGTCAGGAGCTCGACGGAACATTGTTTCGGCGATGCCGATGTTCTTGTAACCGTCTGACGCCTGGTTTGCACCACGTCCGTTTTCGCTACCGAGGTTGTCACCACCAACAGCAACTACCACTGTTCCAGCGGGAGTCTTGGTTGTAGGAGCTACGATCAGCTCTTCTACCTCTTCAACCATCGCTGGTACCGCGGTGGCTGTGGCGATAAGGGTGACCGTGTCACCCTTTTCGGTCACAACAACGGTCTGAACAACCGTATCGCCCGCTACCTCTTTTTCAACAACAACGGTCTGTACGACTGTGACGGTTTCTGTACCACCACAAGCGATCACAGCCATCATTGCTGCACCTATCAGAAGCCCGAAAATGAGCCTCGTCTTGTCTAACTTAAACAAAAATTTCCTCCTCAGACGTGCAATGACACCAAGTTTGGGCCTTGTCAGGAAACCAAACATAAAGCTTGGTCACCACGTCATATCGCAGTTTCAAGTAAAAATCAGTTGTCTGATTCCCAGCACCTAAGATCAAAATGAACGCGGTGCCAGTGGAGACTTCTAACTAATGCCTAAAACTAAGCCGTCAGATTATATGAAGTAGGAAATCAAAGTGTCAACGCCTTAGGAGGACTTATGGCTCAATCAGCATAGTGAGCAGCGACACGTTAACTAACTTTATGGCGCACTCGGCCCTGAAGATAATCGATCACGTTATCGACGACCATATTCAGTGAAACGTTCAGGGCTTCGCTCGTATTTGCGGCTATGTGCGGCGTGAGTATTACGTTCGGCAAGCGGGTCAGTAGAGAATTTCGATCCAGAGGCTCGTTATTGAATACATCGAGGGCGGCACCTGCAATCGTTTCGTTCGCCAGTGCTTCAGCGAGTGCTCGAGAATTTACCAATTGACCGCGGGCCGTATTAACGAACAGCGCGGTGGGCTTCATTTGGGAAAATTCTGCTGCGCCGAACTTAAACCGAGTTCGCGGCGTGAGTCGTGCGTGAACGGATATGGCATCCGAATTCGCCAGTAATTCTGAAAAACTGACTTCGTTCCAGTTCGAATTTTCGCCATTGGTGAATGATTCACTTAGCGAACTAACCAGTATTCGCATGCCAATTCCTTCGGCGATGCGGGCCAACCGAACACCAACCACTCCGGTTCCCACAATTCCCAGAGTTTTCCCGGCCAACTGAGTTAGTTGCCCGCCGGGCCACTCCCCTTCTCTAACTCTCAGATCGAGCTGTGGGATTTTCCTTGCGAGCGACATAAGTAGCGCAAGCGCATGTTCCGCAACGGCCACTGTGGCGGCATTAGGGGTATTTGTAACAACCACACCGAGCCGACGGGCGGCTTCAAGCGCAATGTGGTCGGCTGCGGTACCCCATATGGCGATATGTTTCAGATTAGGAACGGCCGCTTCGAGGATGTTGTTGGTGACTCGAGTGGTAGTACGGGCAACTATCAACGTATGGGCGCCGGAAATTCGGTCGATCAGGTCGTACGGGTTTCCTGGTCGTTCAGTAAATGATTCAACTTTAACATTGCGAATCCGACTGAGTCGCGCCAGAGCAGCCGAATCGGCGAATACGGGCGGATCGTCATCAGGCACCACGACCTTGATCGCGTCACTTGAATCTTCTGAGTTCAGTGCGTTTTTCGCCAATTACCGATTACCTCTTTGGTGCTTGATGGCATTGCGAGCATATAGGCGACTGCGAGTTTTCGCTTCGATTGAACGAACGAAGCACGATCTCGATGCTACGATTATCGATCAACTCAACGTTTGCAATTCAGCAATTTTAAAGCGTAGGTAATAAATATGGCGCGCTTACGTGTTATGTACTGGAAAGAAATACCTGTTCAGGTACAGGCAGAAGACGACAGCGGGCGAGTTTCGAGGCCGTTGGATGACCGCTTCCAGAAGGCCGCCGATGCTGTGGCAATGAAGGACGGGAGTCAGGGAACTGACGAATACCTTGATTCGTGGGATTTCGGGCCTTACTCAGATGCAGAAGGCACTGCTACCGACTCAGCGGAATCACTTGCTCTCAAACTCGAGCAGATGCCCACCAACTTCATACTTCGAATTCTAAAAATGCAATCCGATGGCACCAGAGACCCCAAACCGGGTGCAATTGACCATTGGGCCGAGGGGTAATCGGTACTACATTTATCTGTATTGCATCTATACGGCATCTAATTCGATAATAATCGATAGAACGACTAACGACTCGGAGAAATCATTTGGCAGCTTCTGACGGAAAACCTGGAATCCTCGATCGGCTCGCAGCGGGCGATACGCTGATCTTCGATGGTGCAACTGGAACCTACCTTCAGAACAACGGTCTTGAGCCCGGCGCAAGCCCTGAACTGATGAATGCATCTAGCCCTGAAACTATTCAAGGGATGGCGCAGCATTACTTTGACGCTGGATCAGACATCGTTCTGACGAACACGTTTGGCGGCAACAAGTTCATGCTCAAGCGTTACGGCGCTGAAGAACGCTTGTATGAATTGAACAGGGCAGCTGCCGAACTGGCTCGTGCTGCTGCTCCCGAAGGAAAGTTTGTTTCTGGTTCAATTGGTCCTACTGGGGAATTCATCGAACCGCTTGGAACCGCCACGCAAGATGAGCTTTATGACACGTTCTCTGCGATGTCGAAGGCTTTCGAAGACGGCGGCGCCGATGCCGTGATGATCGAAACTCAGCTGGCTATCGAAGAAGCTGAGATTGCCGTTCGGGCTGCCAAAGAAACAACCAATCTCGTAGTTATGGCCACAATGGTGTTCGATAAGGGACCGCGCGGCTACTTCACGATGATGGGCGTGACTCCGGAACAGGCCGTTGAGGGTCTGGAAGAAGCCGGTGCCGATATTGTTGGCACGAACTGTGGCAACGGAATCGAGCGCATGGTTGAGATTGCGACTCGAATGAGAGCGGCGACCGATAAGTACCTCGTTGTACAGTCGAATGCTGGCCTGCCAATAATTCGCAAAGGCGAAACGTGCTACTTGGAAACACCCGAATTTATGGCTGAGCACTATCGCAAGTTGGCCGATCTTCCTATAAATATCCTTGGTGGATGCTGCGGAACCACCGCCGAACACATCCGTGCACTCGTACAATCCGTGCGAGCGTAAATAACAACACGCCGTAAACAACCTGTTGGGCTGTCTGGAGTAGTGACTGATGCCACCGCCGGCACATAAATCAAGAGTCGTCGCAGAAGTAAAGAGACTCGGAAGCTGTATCGAGCTCGTCTCGCTAGATCCTCACTTCCACGACGTTAGTGTTGGATTGTTCATTAAAAATGGCGTGATGACCGTCTCGTCGTACAGCTCGATCGACGGAATCAAAGACCGTATCGAGGTCATACGCGATCGATGTGTTCGGCTCGGCGATGTTGAGACCGTTGAGGGAACCACTGATCAGCTTCGTCTGGGTTCAGATTTGGTGTTAGATCGTGCTCTCAAGTTCATGTTCACAGCTGCGGTCGAAAAAGACCCTGCATCCGATCCGCCGTCAGGCCGAATTACTACAGCCGATACAAAAACCAAACTGCTGTTCGTTCTAAACGGCGCTGAGGAAGACGGCCAGTACGTTTACACGGTGTCTGCAGAAGGTGAATCCGAACGAGCAGAAATGCGTATTCGCGCAGTGGTCGGCGGCTTCATGCGTTACTCAGGTTGTGTACGCGTTGACAAGAACAAATTTGCATTCTCAGACGGCAAAAAATATGACAACTTTGCCCGGCTAGTTTTGCCCCTTGCGAGGAATGTAAGCGCAGTCGAGGCTCAGCTCGAGGCCGATGAAATGGCCGGCCAGATGAACACGCAAACACTCGGTTTTGCTTCAAGCTAATCGCTCAATCGCCAATCAGAAAGATTGGTGCACAGGACAAACATATGTCTCCCGTAATTGAAAAAATGACCTCTCGTGAGCGAGTAATGGCAGCTTTGGCCGGTGATCCGGTCGACCGCCCTCCGGTCTGTACGCCTACTAATGTGGCGACAGTGGAGTTGATGGATCTCGTCGACGCGCCTTTCCCCGCTGCTTGTCGCGACGGGGAAATGAACGCACGATTGGCAGCGACGGCCTACACCGAACTAGGATTCGACACGATCGCCCCGTATTTCTCGATTATTCAAGAATCATCGGCTCTTGGCTGCGATATGCAGTGGGAGCAGAAGGACAACTGGCCGACGGTCAGAATGTCGAATCCGATCTGGAAGACGGCCTCGGATGTAAAAATCCCATCAGATTTTCTCGAACATCCTGATTCAAAAGCGATCACAGATTCGATTCGAATCCTGAAGCAGGAATTTGGTGACGAGGTCGCTGTCGTTGGGA
>CAVOCL010000086.1:0-7485 GCA_963694185.1 Dehalococcoidia bacterium | reverse complement strand
GAGCGCGTTCGACGTATAACTTGGGTAGGCTTCGTTCAAATTTTGCGCGGTGAGCGCGAACGACACTCTCACGGTTATGTATTTGCCTTCAACCCTTTTGCCTCGTATTAGTCGACTTTTGATGTGGGCCGTTGGTTCGCTGCTTTTAGTCGCGTACAACCTTATTGAGTGGCTAGTACTTTTTCCTACTCGGCGTCGGTCGAAGTGGGTTTTCGTTGCGATGATGCTTGGGGTTTTGTGGTTGAACTGGGTGGTTCCGGTTGGCGACCAGAGATCGGTTTCGGCGATTTCTTCGGCGTCTTCTCAGTATGACTATCGGCTGATTTCGTGGGAGTTTGAGAACGTATTCGACAAGTGGGGGCACCGGTTGTGGACAGTGTTGCCGTGGACGCCTACTAGTGAAGTGGATCGTCGTGAGGCGTTAGATCGCTACGTTGTGCTGGTTGACGAACTTCGGGTAGCCAAAGACGAACTAGCCAGAGTTACAGCAGCCAATGGAGACGATGGACAGACGGTTTCTGATGCTCAGGATGCTTTCGATCGTTTGATCGCTGAGCGAGACGGTTTAAGGGACGGCGTTGAGGAGTATCTCGAGCAGATCATTGCCGAAACGATGCGATCTCCGAAAATCGGGCTTGTGGACGCATTCGTGTGGCCGCCTGTCGACTTTCGAATCGACGATCCGCCGAAACTTCTCGTGACATCTCCTAGAGATGAGATCGATCGTTTGGAAGACGCATTGCTCGATCCAGCCGTTTCAGTTGAAGTAATGTCGGAAATCGAGGCTGAACTGCTTGAGTCTCACGATCTTTCAGCAATCGTGCTCCAAACGGGCGGGTTGGCGAGTTATCCGAACGTAATTCCGACTACAAACTTGAAGCGCCTGGTTGATGTTGGCACTCACGAGTGGCTGCACGCCTATCTCGTGTTTCATCCGCTTGGCAGAGCGTATTTCGATGGTGGTGAAATACGTTCGATGAACGAGACACTGGCCGATATTTTTGGTCGTGAAGTCGGGTTGATGGTGTATTCGCAGGTCACCGGCGAGCCGTACGTGGCGCCGACTCGGCCCGAGCGAGCTATGAATCGCGACCCGGAAGCTGAATCTGACGACGAAGAAACTGCATCAGAAAAAAGTGAAGAGTTCAGCTTCAACCGGTTCATGGGCGAGACCCGTGAAGTCACGGATGAAATGCTCGCAGATGGCCTGATTGACGAGGCGGAAGCGTACATGGAGGCACGGCGGGTTGAACTGCTGGATCATGGCCACAACATTCGTAAGATTAACCAGGCGTATTTTGCCTTTCACGGCACTTATGCCGAAAGCCCTTCATCGACGAGTCCGATCGCCAGATATATGTGGGATTTGCGGGAACAGGTCGATTCTGTGGGAGAACTGGTGAAGCTGTTGAGACCTTTGCGTACGTATATGGAATTTGAACAATTGCTTGTAGAACGAGGAATTGAACTGGAACCAGACGAGGAAACGGGCGAATCTGAGGCGGAATGAGCGTTACGCGGTGTTGAACTGCGTGATTTTCAGTAAGAATCGGCTTCTCGTCGGTATACTTGCCTCACGATTATCAGGTTGGCCATTAACTGGTCAGCCAGAATTAACTGGCGCACACTGTGAATCGATTTGTGATTTCAAGTGTGTGCAAACGAACACTACGGAACGTATCGGATAACTAATAATGCCGGTGCGAGGAGATGCGATGGCGGTGCCAAACGACGACACGCAGGTAGTCGATAACAAGATGTATCGACCGCCTCAAAACGAAGAAGCCCAGCTCACTCTTGATGAAGTGATTGAGCGGCTGAAAGCATCATTGCCGAAAATACCCGGTATTGGTGGAGCAGGATCTGTTGGACTTATATTTTTAGCACTGATCGTAATTGCGATCATCTGGGCGGGAACCGGGTTTTACACCGTGGGTCCCGAACAACAAGCTGTGCTTCGAACGTTCGGTAAGTTCACGGCAACCACATCGGGTGGTTTGCACTGGCACTATCCGGGACCAATTGGCAAGCGCAACGTTGTAGCTGTTACTACGGCTCGACGTATGGAGCTTGGGTTCCGTTCGGGTTCTGACGGATTCACGGTTGCTCAGTCGGTGACGAACGAGTCGCTGATGATTACCGGTGACGAGAACATCGTCGACGTGCAGGCTGTGATTCAGTATCGAATTTCCAACCTTCAGAATTACCTATTCAAGGTCGACGACCCCGGAGACGCTGATCGCGGCGTTCGCCCAGGTCAACCAGATGGTCGAACACTGCGTGACATCGCAGAAACGGCTGTCAGGCAGGTTGTTGGCGCGAGAAATATTGATGACGTTCTGACAACTGAGAAGGAACAGGTTCAAACCGATGTTCTTCTCAAAATGCGAGAACTTGCTAGAGAGTATGAGACGGGACTCGACGTATCGCAGGTATTGCTGCAGAACGTAAACCCACCTCTTGAGGTTCAGTCGGCGTTTGAAGACGTTGTTCGTGCTCGTGAGGACAGGGAACGACTTATCAACCTTGCCGAAGCGTACGAAGCGTCTGAGATTCCGAAAGCGACAGGTGAAGCGGCCAAGATTACCGAGGCTGCTGAAGGTTTCAAACAGGGTCGTATTGCACGTGCCCAGGGTGAAGCCGACGGTTTCAATGCGATTCTAGACGGTTACGAAGTTTCGCCTGAAATAACCCGTCAGCGTCTGTATCTGGAAGCGATGGAAGATATATTGCCCGGAATAACGAAGTTCATTCTTTCTGATTCTGCGGTTCTGCCGTTCTTGCCCCTTTCTGGAGCAACTGGTGGTACCGGAACGATTGCAGGAATTGGGGGAGGTCAATAATGGCTAAGCTCACTATCCCGCTGATCGTAATAATTATTGCCGCGATTATCGTGATTCCGCAGACTTTGTTTGTGGTCGACGAAACGCAGATGGCAATCGTGACCAGGTTTGGTGAATTCAAACGGTCGCACACAACACCTGGCCTTCGGGTGAAGACACCGTTCGCAGAGCAGGTGACGCGATTCGACAAGCGATTGCTTCGAGTTGACGTGGCGCCGGCATCACTGCTGACATCGGACAAACGGAACCTGTTGATTGACTCGTATGCGAGGTACAGGATTGTCGACCCGCTGATCTTCTTCAAGAACCTGACGAACGAGACGTTTGCTAACTCCCGTGTTGGTGACATCGTGAACGCTCAGCTTCGACAGGAAGTTGCCCGAGACCTTCAGACAGAAGTGATTTCTGAAACTCGTGAAGACATCATGGATCGTGTTACTGCTGACAGTAACCACATCGAGATTTCGCGAGGGGACATCGAAAGGGACTATGAGGGTCTGAGAGATCCGTTCATTACAGTGCGTGTCGATGATGATCCGGATGACGAAGTTCGCCCACGTCTTGCAACTGAGGAAGAAGTTGTGTTCTTGCTCGGTAACCCCAGCGCGTCAAACTTAGAGGGGTTGAAAGTTACGTACACCGCAAACGTTCGCAAGGCACTCGGAATCGAGATCATTGACGTTCGTATCAAGCGAGCTGACTTCCCACCGGACATTGAGACAAGCGTGTTCGCTCGAATGGAAGCAGAACGAGAACGAATTGCCAGTGGTTTGCGTGCTGAAGGTACGCAGCGTGATTCTGAGATTCGAGCTAATGTTGACCGTCAGGTAAACATCATTCTCGAAACTGCTGAAGGTACGTCGGCACTGCTGATTGGTGAGGCTGAACAAGAAGCTATTGATATTCTTGCTGAGGCACTCGAACGTAACCCCGACTTCTACGCTTTCAGGCGTTCGCTCGAGGCTTACAAGGTGTTCATGGATTCGAAGACAACGATCATTATCGATCCCGATAGCGATCTACTGAGGTTCCTGACAGATCCTTCTGGCGGTTCGTAAGCGCAAGCTAAAATCGCTAGTCGACTTAGACTTAAATAAAACGACCCAGGTGAATTTTTACCGGGGTCGTTTTGCGTTTATATGAGGTTGTGAAGTCGCTTGTAGAGCACGATTCTGATGATTGAAATGATGATGGCTGACGACACGATGAATATCACGGAGTTAATCGGCACTGAAGTGGCGAGTCCGAGTGCGGTTCCGGCTGCCGGAGCGTGTTCGGTGTTGGTGATGGTCATGAACAGGATAACCAGTGCGAGCGATGCTCCCTGAAGGCTGTGAATCACCCACAGGTTGCCCGCTACGGAATCGGGTAGTAAGAGCATGATTCCAACTGTGCAGAGCGCCGCGACTATGGCTGAAGTGTGCCCGCCGATAATTCGAAATGGGCTTGATGCCACGGAATGGGGTACGAAGAACACGATTGCCACTGAACTGGCAACGGCCGCAACGATGAAATCGCCGTTCGTGGCTAGATCTTCTACAACAAGGATTCCAATGAGTGCGAGTCCGGCAAGTAGAGCTTGAACGATGTAAATGCGGGGGCGATGGACGAACTTGGCGTCTATCCAGCTGAGCAGCGGATGGTGCCTGAATGCGCGCATTCGTGATTGTTTACGGTTGGAACGCACCGGTACGTTATTGTTCGGCATCTAAGAGTGGTAGGTGGGGTGGAATCTACGATTTTGAATGTACCATCACATTGCGGGTGGTGCGTTCGTTGAGGAATATGGGTTTTTTACGATTCGTTTATTCGTAAATCTCTGTTGCTAAGTATGTGAGCGATCACTAACATAGATGTATCAACCATAGGTTGAGAGAAAATACCCAATGGCAACACGTACACGTTTAGATCACCAAACCCGACAGCACCAGATTGTCGAAGCGGCTCGCGACCTCATCGCAAGCGGTGGTGTGGACGCGTTAACTATTAGAGGAATTGCTTCGAGAGTTGGCGTGACTGAGGCAGCCATTTACAGGCATGTCGAGTCGAAAGAAGAAGTGATACTGCTTCTGATTCAGGAAGTTGAAGAATCGCTGTTTCAGGCGATATCTCGTGCGACCCGGTCAGATCGGCATGCGCTTGAGCGTTTAGAGCACATGTTGCAGCTCCACGTTTCGTATGTTGAGTTGCGGCAAGGCATTTCGTTCATAGTTATTGCCGAGGCGGCTCAATTTGAAGAGCCTAAAGTTCGTTCCGCTGGACGTCGGTTGGTGGAAAAATACTTGTCCCTGGTAGCCGAGATTATTGCGCAGGGTATTGAACGAGACGAAATCGATAAGTCCGTTGCACCAGATGCGGCATCGATGATATTTTTCGGTATGATTCAGTCAGCGGTAACGAGGTGGTTGTTTGACCCCTCTCTACACCCGCTGGGCGAGAACGCAGTTGCGATGTGGAAGTTGTTCAGAACTTCCCTCGAATTCTCGGATGAGGATGCATCGAAGCATTCGAACGAGAACGGAAGGAGCTGAAATGTCTGTAATTACTATTGATGGACACATTGGTGCTGGCGGCCCTGAACTGGGCAAGCGCGTGGCGAGGATGTTCGACTTCAACTATGTCGATCGAATAGCCCTGCCTCGATCCATTACCGATGCAAAGAGCATTGCTCCCGTCCGCACTACGGACCGCATCTGGGCGCTAATCGAGCGTGCAGTTTCGGGATTCGCACTTGGCAATGCTGCCGGTGACCCTTATTTCAACATACCGGAATCCCTGCTTCTTCCACTTACGTGGGATAGCGATGGCCCTTCAACGGCTCCTGCGGATGAGATTGCTGCGCCAAGCGTGGATAACTTGTTCGATCTCGGAAACGCTGTGCTTGTTCACCGTGCCGGAGTTGTGGAGGCTGGAGATCGGCCCGCATTGAAGGTTGGTCTGTTCGCTTCTTGGGAAGACCGTCTTGAGCGGATTATGAAGCGTGAAGGTCTGAAGTCGACCTCAGACGCTGAGTACACGATTGAGCGACGAGAAAAGCTTCAGCGTGAGTACTTTGGCGATATTCATGGTGTCGAGCCTGATGACCGCAGCCTGTACGACATTATTGTCGACACAAGTGCTGAGAATATTCCTGTAGCTTCGATCAAGGTTGCACGGTTTGCACGGCAGACACTGTCCCTTCAGACTGCCTAATTAGGTGTTCGTCTGGTTAGTCGGGTTTTCACAAGTTGTTACTCACGCTGGATTCACGCGTCTGGCGTTATAGTGTTGGAAAGATTTTCAACTCAATAAGACGGGGTACGAGTGGATTAATGCTCACCAAGCTGGCCAGCGAAATAATGTCTTCACCGGTGATAACGATTACTGCCGATCAACCGGTGTCGGCGGCAGCCAGGCTGATGCTCGATAAGAACATCGGTTCAGTTGTTGTGGTTGACGCTGACGGATTGTTTATCGGATTACTTTCAGAGTCGAAGTACCTTCCCGAAGAGACGGTTATGCCGTTCTTACGCCAGTCTGTTCTTCGAGTGCTGGGTAGCGAGGTGGGCGATCTCGAAAATATCGAGGAAGTGATTCACAGCACGCGGAACACGCTTGTTGGCGACGCTATGTACAAAGACGACAGCACGGTTTCTCCTGACACGCATCTTGCCGAGGTGGCGAAGCTGATGGTTGGCGATGATGCGCATCACTTGCCGGTTATTGAGGATGGAAAGCCGGTTGGGATGATTTCAAGGCACGATTTGCTGTCGTTGTTCGCCGAGGGCGATTAGGGCGGGGGCTGGTCGAAGCTAAGTACCGGCGAGTTCTAGGCGGCCTTCGCGGATTTGATTGGTGATATCGGTGAGGTCTTTTGGACTGTCGATTGTGGTCCACGCCATTTTCGATTGAAACGCCGAGAGTTTGCCTTGTTTCGCGAGATCCTGAAACGTGGTTGTTTCGTGGTCGCCAATGTCGGGTAGAAGTGACTCGATCTGGCGGTCGAACAGGTACACACCAGCGTTGATCCAGAATGGCAGACTGCCTTTTTCGATGAACTGCGTGACGATGTCCTGATCGTCAGATTCAACGACTCCGTATTGGCTCGGGTAAGGAACCAGCATCATCGTGCCCATGGCACCCGAGCTGGCGTGTAGTTCGGCGATTGGGGCGAGGGGTTGGTTTGTGATGTTGTCGCCGTTCGTGACGAGCACGTTCTTGGTGTCGGTCGGAACCTGGGCTAGTCCCTTCTTAATAGCTCCACCGCGCCCAAGTGGTGAATCTTCAAACGAGTAGTGGGCTGTAATTCCATGCTTTGAACCGTCGCCGAAGTAGTCCTGAATCATCTCGCCCTTGTAGCCGCAGAGAAATACGACATCAGTGACGCCTTGAGATCGCATCCAGTCGACCTGATAGGCGATGATCGGCTTGTTGTTGATCTCGACCATCGATTTCGGGCGATCGTCGGTCAAGGGGCGCAGTCGTTCGCCGCGTCCACCGACGATGGTTAGTGCAAAAAAACGGTCACTCATTGATGGCCCTCAGGCAAAGATTCGTTTTATCGTTTCTGTGAGCAGCAGGTTACCAGTAGCCCTAAATCAGATGAAGATGGGCAGATAGGCGAATCGTACGCATTTTTCGCATGGCTCAGGTAGCTGAATCG
>CAVOCL010000085.1:0-7618 GCA_963694185.1 Dehalococcoidia bacterium | reverse complement strand
CGGCCGAAAATCTTGGTAGATTTTTTGACATTGGCAATGACGGCGAAAATTCCGATTCCGGCAAACCTCGATTCGATGTAGCTATCGGATCACGAGAAGCAGCAGGAGCTCGGCGGTTCAACGAACCACGCAGCCGCCACATCAAGGGCCGACTTTTCAACTATGCTGTGAAAGTTCTCGCACTTCGAGGGATAGAAGACACTCAGTGCGGCTTCAAGCTATTCTCGGCTGAAGCGGCAACCAAGCTGTTCCCGCACCAGTCGCTTGATGGCTGGGCCTTCGATGTCGAACTACTCGTGATAGCCAAAAACGCCGGATTCACCGTTGGCGAAGTGCCAATCGACTGGTACTACGGCGAGGGTTCGAAAATGACCCTGTCGAAAGGCGTGCTTGCAGTGTTGGATGTGGCTAGGGTGGGTGTGAACAATATGTTTGGCAAGTACAGAGTCGTTGAACGAAAGGGAGATTCATAGCCGTGATTCCTAACCCTTCAACCAGCGAAATCCGTTCAATTCTTAGCGATTCAAAAACGATTGCGGTCATCGGTATATCGAATCGAGAAGATCGAGCCAGCAAGTACGTATCTGAATACATGCAGCGCGTCGGCTACACGATCTACCCTGTGAACCCGAACCTCGATGAGTGGAATGGACTCAAGGTTTACGATTCGCTGCTGGATGTTCCGGTAAACGTGGATATCGTCGACGTATTCAGGCGATCATCTGAAACTATCTCTCTTGCGAGGGATGCCGTCAGCGCTGGGGCGAAGGTATTGTGGCTGCAACAGGGTGTGGTGAACGACGATGCGGCAGTTATCGCATCGCAGGCGGGACTGGCCGTGATCATGGATTCATGCATCATGGTTGAGCACAAATCGATGAAGTTGGGTCTCTAGGATTGAGTAACGAACCGGCAAATATGGGGACTGGGTCAGCTGAGAATGGCAACCCGCTAAAGGTAGCGGTGGTTGTTCCGACCTACAACGAAGCCGAAACGCTGCCCGCATTGATAGCGAAAGTTATCGAACAGAATATCTTTGGGCTTGGATTCGTGATCGTTGATGATGGATCGCCAGACGGAACTGGCGAAATCGCCGATCGACTCGCCGACGACTTTCAGGGTGTATTTATAGTCATTCATCGAGAAGGCAAGCAGGGGCTGGGTACGGCCTACATGGCCGGCTTCCAGGCGGCTCTCGACGCTGGTGCCGAGTGCATCGTCGAGATGGACGCCGACCTGTCTCATCCACCTGAAGTTATTAGCGGCCTGCTGAGCGAACTTGAGAAGGCAGATGTCGCTGTGGCTTCGCGATATACATCCGGAGGCGGAGTCGATCCCAGCTGGAGTTGGGGGCGTCGTCAGATCAGCTACTGGGGCAACGTTGGCATTCGCCTGATACTTGGCCTGAAGGTGAAAGACGCAACAGCCGGATTCAAAGGGTTCAGGCGGAATTCGCTCGAATCTATCGGAATCGAACGCTTACGTCTTAGCGGATTCGGATTCCAGGCGGAAGTGGCTTACAGGTGCCAGAAGGCCGGAATGAACGTTGTCGAGCACCCTTACGTGTTCATGGACCGAACGATGGGCTCGTCAAAAATGTCATTCGGCATTGTTGTTGAAGCGTTCTTCCATCTCTCGTGGTTGCGAATTCGCGGATAGCGATCAGGACCGGAATTTCGTTTTCCGTCTGATAGCGCTGAAACACTCCCTGAAAATCGTTAATTCGGTTCCGCTCAACACGCGGTAAAGCTCTTATTAAATGCCGTCTCCCACCTTTTGCGACGGTTGGTGTGAATCAGGCTACCGCACGTTGGAGAACAGATGGCGCACACCTTAATCACCAGTTCAACTTAGGTGAAACCTACGTGCAGACGCACAGGAGAATGGTGGGTTAACCCCGATAAAGAGGTCTAAATCTGGAGATATCACGTCTTTAGTAAGGCAGCGGACACTGCACTTACTCGCTGAAATCACTGTCCAGAGAACTCATAAAATGGTTAGCCAGAGTCAGTCCTTCCAAAACCCACGATCATTCGCAGAAATCTCAGAAAATGCTGTTGAGCATGCTCTGGCAGGTCGTTGGGAATCGACCGTTGAAGCCAACCTCGAGGCGCTGGAGATTGATTCCGATAACGTTAGCTGTTTGAACCGGCTGGCCAAGGCTTATCTGGAACTGAGTCGCTATAAAGAGGCGCGTGAGCTCCTCAACAAGGCCATATCGATAGACCCCCTCAACAGAGTTGCGATCCGTCAGATAGACAGGCTTGCGAAACTCGACAGTAGTGGTATTGCTCGACGGACATCGGGTGGCACTGCGACAAGTTCGGCTCTGTTTATTTCCGATCCCGCCATAGCTACCGTTTCCGATCTGAAAAAAGTAGCCAGTGCCGATGTTCGTGCAGCTGTTTCTCCCGGCGACAAGTTCAAGCTCGTTATCGAAGATTCGATAGCCAGTGTGAATACATCGAGCGGCGAGTACATCGGAACGCTGGAAGTGCGAATTGCCACTCGTCTTCGGAAGATGATCGAAGGTGGCAACAAATACGAAGTGCTAGCAGCCAAACTAACCGATTCTGAAGTAATCGTTGTAGTGCGAGAAACCAAGCGTTCTTCCGCACAGATACGTATCGCTTCGTTCCCTTCCTACCTCCAGAAGAAGATTGGCGATTTCGATATCGATGACCCAATGGAGATCAGTGACGAACTTCGAATGGAAGATGACATGGACGAGTTCGCCCCGGCACCGGTCGAGAGCGAGTCTATGAAGTCGATCATGCGAGGCGAATTCGGCGGAGCAGCCGAAGACTCAAGCATGAAGTTCTAAGTTCGGTTCGTTTGCGGCGAGTTAGGCGTACCCGGCCCGCTTCAGCACGTTACCGACAGCGGTTACGAACGCGTCGACATCGTCTTCGGTGTGAACCGTCGAGACATTTCCGGCACACCTGTTCGACATCAGGAATCCTTCGTTCAGAAGGCCGATAAACATCGTTTCTGCCATGGTCTTGTCGTTGGTCGCAAACGTTCGATAGTCGACCACTTCGGTCGATGTGAACTGTAGTGCGAAGAGCGAGGCAATCCCGGTGACACCCATCGGGACTTCCAGTTCAGCAAATAGTGCCCTTAGCTTGGACCGCAGCGACTCCCCTAGTGCATCCAGATATTCGTACTTCTCGGGCGTAAGCGCTTCGAGAGTGGCGACTCCCGCGGCAGCGGTCATCGGATTGCCGTTAAACGTTCCAGCGTGCTGAACCGTGGCACCTCCGTCTGCCGGGTCCCACATCGACATGATGTCTTCCCGGCCACCAAAGGCTCCGACTGGCATTCCACCACCAACAACCTTGCCGAAACAGGTGAGATCGGGTGTGATGCCGTAGTAGTCCTGGGCACCACCGTAGGCAATTCGGAAAGCGATCACTTCGTCGAAGATGAGCACGATCCCTAGTTCTTCAGTAATTCGGCGAAGGCCCTCAAGAAATTCCGGCTTACCCGCCACCATTCCGCACTGACCGTTTACTGGCTCTACGATAACTGCAGCCAGTTCGTCAGCATGTTCTCGGATGATTCGTTCGGCTGTTTCGATATCGTTGAACGGTGTGATGAAAATATCGTCAACGGCGGTTTCTGAAATACCAGGGAACGCCGCGACGGCCTCTGGCGATTTGGCATCTCCGGCTTTATCGAGCGGCGTATATATGCTGATCTGAACGGCGTCATGGTTGCCGTGATAGGCACCTTCGCACTTCACCAGTTTCTGCTTGCCGGTGAACGCCCTTGCGGCTCGAATAGCGTTGAGAGTCGCTTCGGTTCCAGTGTTTACGAACCTGACCTTGTCGAGCGAAGGCACCCGTTCGCACATTAGTTCGGCCCATCGAACAACCGACGGACTCGGAGCCGGAAACGAAACGCCGTGGTCAAGTTGATTTGCGAGTGCTGCACTAACCTCGGGTGCGCGGTGGCCGAGAATTAAAGTCGTCATATTGTTGACGAAGTCGGTGCGCTTATTGCCGTCGACGTCTGTGAGAGTGATCCCGGTGCCATCGGTCACATAGACAGGAAACGGATCCCAATAGATCGAGTTTCGAGTGTCGCCACCCGGCATGAACTTCGTCGCCTTTTCATGCAATTCCGCGGACTTGGGGTTTGCTACGGCGTAGTTAGCGAGTTCTTGTTCGAGCGGTGTCGTCATTTTGTTTATCGCCTGTATCGAAATATCGTCATTCAGACAGAATTTTGAGCAGTGCAGGCAATGCCTCGCCCGCAGTCGAGCGCAAAGATACCGCACAAAGCGAGGTTAGTTTTGTTTCAGTGGGGTTGATTTCGACAATCGTTGCTCCGGCGGCTTCGGCGATCCACAGAAGGCCGCTTGCCGGGCGAACAGTGGCCGATGTGCCGATGGCAAGCACGCAGTCGGCTTTGTCGATCTCTGCTCGTGCTGCCTTCATCACATCGTCGGGAATGGGCTCGCCGAACATCACGGTGTCGAACTTGACCAGACCTTCGCATTTTTTGCACGGGTCGGGAGCGAATAGCGGAACGAACTCGCCGAGCGACACACGGTCACCGCACTCGATACACCGAAGTTTCGTTCGGTTGCCGTGAATCTCGATCAGGTTTTGCAGCCCCGCCTTTTCGTCGAGTCCATCGATGTTCTGGGTCACCACCGATTGCAACGAACCTTGCTGTTCCAACCCCGCAAGCGCGTAGTGACCGTCGTGGGGCTCGGCGTTCGCAAGAGCATCTCGTAATTCAAGGATATGGGCGTCGATCTTTTCGTTTGTTCTTCGATTCCACCAACCGGTGGGGTCCTCTTTGAACTTCGAGTAGCCGTCCATCGGTGGGTTGCCGTACTTGGTCCATAGGCCATCAGCACCTCGGAACGGCGGGATTCCGCTTTCGACCGACATTCCAGCGCCCGTCATCCCGACCACATACTCGGATTCTCGAATGATCTCAGCGATTTTTTCCGCTTGAGCCTCGAGTCCCCGAGGCGCGGATGAGCCAGATGACGAAGGCACGGTTGGCGAGTTAGTCATTTGAACTGACGTTGGCGATAGCGTCCTGGGTCAGGCGTCCGTTCATTACGGTGTAAATATCGGCTGTTTCCAAATACTTTTCAGGCACGATTCCCGGCTCCGTGGATGTGAGCAATACCTGCTGGTGCTTTACAGCGGCTTCGAGAACAAGCTCGCGCCGTTTGGGGTCGAGTTCAGAAAGAATATCGTCGAGAGCCAGCACGGGAGTTCGACCCGTCGATTGAGTGACGAACACCGCTTCAGCCAGCTTCAACGACAGTGCGATAGTTCGCGCCTGACCCCGTGATGCAAACTGACCTGCCAGATTGTCGTTCAGCTGGATCTCCAAATCGTCACGATGCGGACCCATCGCCGTCACGCCCTGCGCTATTTCACGTCTTCTAAGTTCGGGCAACGCCTTTTTCATCTCTTGCTCGATTATCTCGGCCGACATCGATGCAATGTCTGGCCGATCGCTTGATGACGCAGTAATACGTGGGAGGTACCTGAGTTCGAGCTTGTCGCCATCGGTCAGCTCGGTGTGAGCGGGTACGGCGTGATCGTTTAGCCCATCGATCGAACGTCTGCGTGCGTCGGTTACTCGTGAACCCTCATAAGCCAACCGTTCGTCCCAGAACAGCAGTTCGTTCTCTTCTGAAACGCCTTCTCGAATACGCCTGAGCAGCTGGTTTCGCTGCGTTACGACCTGGCCGTATCGCTGGAGCGACTTCAAGTAAGAAGGATTCGACTGCGAAATCAGGATGTCGAGATACCTGCGTCTTCGACCCGGCGAGCCGTAAACGATCTCCAGGTCATCCGCTTCGAAGAACACGATGTTCAGGTTTCCAACGAAGTCGATTGCCGAGCGTTTTATGCCGTTTACACGAAGCCCTTTGCGGAATCCTGGAGCGCCCTTCGGCGTACCCGCAGCAGTTACATCGACATCGATTTGCGCTTGAATCGTCGTGTCGCCATCACGCCCAACGCCAAGAATCTGCATGTGGCCGCCGGTTTCGGCTAATGACCAGTTGACCAGTTCTCGTTCGTGAGACGACCGCGGTGATTTCGCTATCGCCAGCATGTAGGCGGCTTCGAGCAAGTTGCTTTTGCCGTGACCGTTCTGACCCTGAAACAACGTTAACCCGGGGCGCAGTTCTAGTTCGGTGTTTGTGTGGTTTCTAAAACCAGTTAGGGAAAGCCTCGATAAGTAGATCGGAGTGCCTTTCGTCGTGATTTCTGGCTGGAGTTGTGGCGTACTGGCTTTAGTCAGATCCGATAGGTCGGATTACTTCAGCCCCGGTGACGGCAAATTTTAGCATCGGTCGAGCGTCGAAATCCCAAGTAGTGGCATCTAACGTATTACTGGACACGGAAAAATGAGATATGGGGTGTTGATGCACAAGGTTGTTGGGATCGGGCTAATCGCTCTGCTGATCGGGTATGTCGTATGGATTGCCACGGCGGGTTCGTCGGTGCCGCAGGGAGAAACCGTGGTGATAAATTCCAATTCAGCAAGGAACGCTACCGAAGAGAAGTCGCTCGAAATCGTGACGTTACTCGGTTTCGATGCAATTCGTTCAATCGAAAATCCTCGTTTTGTCGATCCTAGAATCGCAGACGACACTTACGATTCAGATGAACTCATACTCGGCGTCGAAATCGACGGCGACGCCCGCGCTTATTCTGTTCCGCTTCTGAGCCGACACGAAATAGTTAACGATGTGGTTGGCGGTAAGCCGATAGCCGTTACGTGGTGACCGCTTTGCTTTACTGGAATCGGGTATTCCAGAGAGATAAACGGTGAGGTTCACGAGTTTGGCGTTTCCGGAAAGCTGATCATGAACGCCCTCGTGATGTACGACCGGGAGACTGAATCACTCTGGAGCCAGTTCCTGTCGCAATCGGTACGAGGAGAATTTCTGGGTACGAAGCTCGAGACTATTCCGCTGACTCTCACGACGTGGGAGAAGTGGAAGGAAACGCACCCGCAAACGGTGGCTCTGCGGAAAGGCAACCGCGGGGGCGATCCATATGCGGGCTACTACGCTGGGCGTTCAACTGGAGTGATCGGCGAGTCAAATAATGACGACCGCCTTCCAACAAAAGAGTTGGTGCTGGGTCTCGGTTTCGATACCAATCCAATTGCGTTCCCACATTCTGAGTTACGTTCTCAGCAACTCGTCCACACGTCGCACGCCGGTGACGCGGCTATTGTCTACTTCGACCCCACTACAGACACGGCGCTTGCCTATGGCGTTGTGGTTGATGGCGAAGAACTCAACTTTAAACTGATCGAACGTGATGGTCGAGAGTATTTTCAGGATGATCAAACGGGTACGCTGTGGGTGCCATTCACAGGTCAGGCTCTGGATGGTGATCTGGTGGGGAAATCGCTTGAACGCCTGCACGCAATAAACGTTTTTTGGTTTGCGTGGACAGATTTTTACCCACATACATCAATTTGGGGTTTAGGCTAGGTGGTCTTTCCCTAATTGCGCCACCGATGCTCCGGATAAACTAAAAGTGCCGGGGCTATCTGGTATTGGATTGTGTGGGGGCTTGTGTGGATTTAAAATCGTTAATTCGTGATGTGCCAGATTATCCCT
>CAVOCL010000084.1:0-7679 GCA_963694185.1 Dehalococcoidia bacterium | reverse complement strand
TGTTCCCCATAAGTGCGTTTTAGCGTGTTCCCGCGCCCGGGAAAAACGTGTGCCATAACGATTTTGAGTTCAGATTCGATTGTGGTTAATTGGTATAAGCGCTTGGCGGTTCAATATTTCCCTGCGACCTGAATACAGCTTTATGGGTGTTTCCCTGTATGGCGCGCCGGGTTGAAATTATTGTAGAGTGGCAAATATCACAACCTGTTGTGGTTGGATGTAAGTTCAGCACAAGAGGTAGTGGAATTATAAAATTAGTACTAATGGCTCAGTATTCGATGTCATTAGGATTAGCGTTCACACGTCATTATGTGAGTTGTTCTCCGGTCTGGGCACGTCACTATGCGAACTGATCAAACAAACAAAGCAAAAGAACTAATCGCCGCACTCGGTGTTCTTGGGCGCGCCCAAGAGCTTAGCGCCGCCGACGATACGCTGTCGGAACTGACGGCACACGTACGCACTGCTGAAAGTGAATTCCGTGTACTTGCAGGGCAAGCGAGCTAGTTCAGCGGTTCTGCTAGCTTCGTTCGTTGCTTCCTGTCTTCTGGCTGACTGGCCGCACTAACGGCTGCGTCGAACGATCACTCCGACTGCGGCTGCTTTTCTTACTGCGCCCGGCTTACGAACAGTAATCACAACCGATTGCGCCTTTTCGTTTTCCAGCTCAAGACATATTTCAGCGACACGCGCAGCAAGCGCTTCTACGAGTCCGTAGCTTGATGCTTCTATTTCCGACGTGATTGCCTTCGAGATCGTTCGATAGTTAATCGTGTCTTCGATGGCGTCGGACTTCCCGGCTGCTGAAAGATCGACGTTTACTTCGATATCAATCGTTATTCGCTGCTTGGTCAGGCGCTCCCACGGATTTATTCCGATGATGCAATCGAGTACAAGCTGTTCGATGCGAATGGTGTCGTATTGTGGCGAGTTGTTAGATGACATTTACTGAGGTGTTTTGACGGGCGGGCGAATACGGTTTGTTCTGTAGGTTAAACGATTCCGTGAATCGGCCCAGAATTACTGGATGTGGCGTCCGCCGTCGACATTTACGGTTTCGCCGGTGATGAAGTCGTTTTTGATGAGCATCATCATGGCGTCGGCCACTTCGTTGAGCGATCCCATTCGGTCGGCGGGTCCTAGATCGATTTCGATTTCATCTCGAGGTCGATCGACTGGAAAGTCGGATGGTGGCAGTATTGCGCCGAGAGATATTTCGCTTGCCTGAACATGTGGCGCCATTGAAAGCGCTAGCGTGCGGGTGAGGCCTGAGAGCGCTGTTTTAGTAATACCGTACGCGAACCGTGTTGGACGGGCTGTGCGCCAGTCGTTGAGACTGATGATCTTGCCGTGTGAATCGGTGGTTAATTGTGATTGCATTGCCTGTGCGAGCAAGAACGGTGCGCGGACGTTGATGGCGAAATGTCGATCCCAGTTTTCAGTTGATACGTCGCCGAGTCCGATCTTTTCGAAAATCGAAGCGTTGTTGACGAGAATCTCGATCGGCCCGAGCTGCTCTTCAACCGAAGCGGCAAGAGCTGCTACTTGTGAAGGGTCATCGAGGTCGGCCTGGAAGGTTATTGCTTCGCTGCCCATCGATTGGATTATCGTGGCTGTTTCTTGGGCATCTTTTTCCGACTGCCCGTAGTGGACTGCCACTCGGCATCCGGCATCACCGAGTGCGAGTGCGAGTGCTCGCCCTACTCTTCGACCTGCGCCAGTGACTAGAGCTACTTTTCCGTTTGGATCCATGCGTGTGCGGTGCCTTCGATTGCGATTGGGGATTACGACTTGCGAACGTGGCTGAAGAATTCTTCTCGGGTGAGCGAGTTCTGTTTGAAGAGGCCGCGAACTGCGCTCGTTGTCATGGTGGTGTTCGGCGTTCGCACACCTCTCATGGCGGCACACAAGTGCTGAGCTTCGATAACGACTCCGATGCCGGCGGGTTCGATTAGCTCTTCAAGGGTAGTGGCGATTTGCTGCGTCATTCGTTCTTGAACTTGTAGGCGTCTGGCGAACATTTCAACAAGTCTTGGAATCTTTGAAAGGCCGATGACTTTTTTATTGGGCAGGTAGCCAACGTGGGCTTTGCCGTAGAAAGGCAGCAGGTGATGTTCGCAAAGTGAGTAGAAATCGATGTCTTTTACTACGACCATCTCGTCGTACTCAACATCGAACATTGCTCCATTGAGTAGCTCAACGGGGTCGACTGAATAGCCATTTAGCAGTTCGTCGTACATGTTTGCGACGCGCATTGGCGTGTCGGCTGTTCCCTCGTCATCCACGCCATCGCCAATTGCCATAAGCATTGTCGTAACACCGTCGGCTATGACTTGCTTACAGGACGCGTCGAGCAGCGTTCCGTTTTCAAAATCGATCTTGTCGAACTCGGTGTCAGATGGAGATTCGATGATAGTCATTCAGGGACGTCCCAGATCTGTGCTTATTAGTTTCGAATGCATTTTAGATGCGCCAGCGTCCGAAATTGGTGCGCCAATTCTATCAACGGGCGGAAAGCGTGTTCTCAAGCCTGTTTAGGTCGTACCTAGAGCATGCCACCGGAGATGGCGGTGATGAAGTGGACTTCGGTGTCGGGATCGAGCTTTTGGAGCAGTCCGCGGCGGGTGGCAACGTGGCCGACAATCGCGGCCAACCCCGGTTTGAGTCTGTCATCTTCTACAAGATGGCTCTTCGTGCCGGGGTGGGCTGCTTCTAGATTGTCGATTAGCTCGCGAAGGTTTTTCGCGGGCACATCTACCTGCTCTGCGCCGTCTGCGTACTTGCGCAGAGCATACGGGAGGAAAACCGTTGCCATCTATATTCCCTCCTGCTGGTAGATTTTGACTAATCGCCGTTCGTGGCTTCCAGGATACGACCCGGCTTGACCGGCAGTTCGTAGTATGCCTTGCCAGTTGCTTCTTTCACGGCCTGTGTGGCTGCGGAAAGTGGCGGGCAGATTGGAACTTCACCGACTCCACGAACACCGTAGGGGTGCAGCGGGTTCGGCACTTCGACCATAATCGTGTCGATCATGGGCATGTCGAGCGAAGTTGGCATGCGGTAGTCGAGGAACGACTTGTTGGCCATCGCTCCCTCGTCGGTGATGAAGTATTCCTCGTTTAGCGCCCAGCCAATTCCCTGAACTGCGCCGCCCTGAATCTGACCTTCAGCGTACTGAGGGTGAACTGCTTTACCAACGTCCTGAACTGCTGTGTATCGAATAACGTCGGTCTTGCCAGTGGCGAGGTCGACTTCGAGGTCGCAAATGTGGACACCGTAAGCGTTGCCAGCTTCGGCGAGGTTTACGGATGAAGTTGAGGTAGCCGGTCCACCTGTGGGATCGAGCTTGCCTGCGAGTTCCTGAATTCCGATCGAGTCGCCATTTGCAGTAAATGTGCCGTCTGCGAATTCGACTTTGCCGATTTCGGTCTCCCAGAGATCAGCAACTCGGCCCTTGAGTTCGACAACTAGTTTCTGGGCGGCGTTATAAGCAGCCAGTCCAGTTGTGTAGGTCGTTCGGGATCCACCAGTTACGCCCGTGAAACCGATCGAGTCGGTGTCGGGGATACTGACATGGAAGTCTTCAACCGGGATGCCGAGTACTTCAGCAGCCTGCATAGCGATAGAAGTTCGGGTGCCACCGATGTCGGCAGAACCTTCGTTCATCATTACGGTTCCGTCGTCCTGCAACATGAGGTCACAGGTCGACTTGCCGCCACCGTTCATCCAGTAAGCAGAAGCGATACCACGTCCGCGTGCCTTTCCGGCCGGGGCATCACCAAGTGGTGCCTGCCAGTGGTCGGATTCTCTGGCAGCTACGAGACATTCCTCTAAGCCGACACGAATGAACTGCACTCCGTCACCACGTCGGGTGCCTTCGTGAGCAGCGTTGTCGAGTCGGAACTGGATCTTGTCGACTCCGAGTTCGTCACAGATTTCGTCGATGACGGTCTCGATGGCGAACGATGCCTGCGGTGAGCCGGGTGCTCGGTAGGCGGCAGATTTTGGCTTGTTGACGAGAACGTCGTAGCCGGTGATTCGTGAGGTAGGTATGTCGTAGCACGCGAATACACAGATTGCTGCTGCGCCAACTGCTGATCCGGGGAATCCACCAGCTTCGAGCATGAGATCGGTGTCAGCGGCAGTGATTTTGCCGTTGGTTACACCGATTTTCATTCGGATTTTGCCGCCGGGAGCCGGACCAGTTGCTTCGAAGACCGATGTGCGGTCCATGACGAGCTTGACCGGTCGTCCACCGGCTTTTCGTGAGAGAAGTGCGGCGATAGGTGCGAGGTAGACGACTGTCTTGCCTCCGAAACCACCGCCGATTTCGACGTAGTTCACTTTGATCTTGGACTCAGGAAGATGGAGTAAGCCGGCAACCTGTGATCGAACACCGAACGAACCCTGAGTACTGGACCAGACGGTCAGGTTGTCGTCCTGTGCCCAGATAGCGGTTGCGTTGTGTGGTTCGATGTAGCCTTGGTGAATCATCGACATACTGACAGTTCGCTCGATGACGAGATCGGAGTTTGCAAATGCGTCGTCGACGTCACCGAACTCGTGTCGGAAAACTCGAGCAACGTTGGTGTTTTCGACGTTTTCACCCAGATGGTCACCAACGAGGCCTTCGAGGATAACCGGTGCGTTATCTGCCATAGCGGCATCGACATCGGTGATAGGGGGGAGTACTTCGTACTCGACCTTGATCGCCTGGGCGGCGTCCTGAGCGGTGTTGCGGTCGACTGCTGCGACGGCTGCAACAACGTGTCCCTTGTAGTGGACTTTGTCGAATGCCATGACATTCGACTGACCACGGCGTAGGTTCACATTGCCTTCACCGGTATCGATCGTCTTGTCTTCGGCCTGAGGGAAATCATCGTTGACTAGAACAGCGAAAACGCCGTCCATCGCCTCTGCAGCCGATGTGTCGATGCTCTTGATTCGAGCATGGGCGTGTGGGCTGCGGAGTACGTCACCCCAAATAAGACCGGGAACTTTTACGTCGCCGCCATAAATGGCTCGACCAGTTACCTTGTCCAGGCCGTCATGCCTGATTGGTGATTTACCAATTACCTTGTAATCAGTCTTTGTCTCGTAGGTTGCGACCATTCGATTTCCTTCTTGGATCTACTTTGTTTCGATCCGATTAGTGAGCTATTTCCAAATTCTTTAGGAAACAAGTTGGCCGGGAAGCCATAAAAAGCTCCCGGCCATTCTATTCGATCTTGTTAGCCAGCCCGTTCCATGATCTTCAAGCTGTCCTATTTAAGTGCTTCCAGAATGCTTCCTGCATTCATGGGCGTGTTGTAGAGCCTCGTGCCAATCGCATCTTGAATCGCATTAGCGATTGCCGGTATCGGCGGGCAGATCGGAGTCTCACCAACTCCACGGACACCATATGGGTGCAGCGGGTTGGGAACTTCGACAAGAACCGTTTCGATTAGAGGTAGGTCGAGTGATGTCGGCATTCGGTAGTCGAGGAAGCTGGAGTTGGCCATCGTGCCAGTATCCGTCATGAAGTATTCCTCGTTGAGCGCCCAGCCGATTCCCTGAACTGAACCACCCTGCAATTGGCCTTCAACATATGAAGGGTGAATTGCGGTTCCGACGTCCTGAATGGCTGTGTAGCGGATGATATCGGTCTTGCCAGTTGCAATATCGATTTCGACGTCGGCGATGTGCATGCCGAAGCCGTCACCAGCCGATTCGAGGTCAACACTGCCCGTCGAGTTGGCCGGACCACCGAGGTCGTCGAGCTTGCCCGCGAGTTCCTTGAACCCGATCGTCTTTTCCGCTTCTGCCTTCGAGCTGAACACGCCGTCGTTGAAATCAACGTCGTCTTTATTGATGTCCCACAGAACCGCAACGCGGTCTTTTAGAACTTCAACAAGATTGTTCGCTGCGATCCAGCAGGCGTATCCGGTTGCGTAGGTGGTTCGTGAACCACCGGTTACATCGGTGTAGCCGACAGATTCGGTGTCACCAACTGTTGGGCGAACATCGTGAGCGGTGAGCCCGAGAACTTCGGCGACGTGCATCGCCATCGCTACTCGGGATCCGCCAATGTCGGTCGAACCTTCGGTCAGTTGAACCGTGCCGTCGGCGTTAACCGAGAGGTTGGCAGATGACTTGAGTCCGATGTTGAACCAGTAACCGTTTGCGATACCGCGACCGCGTTTCTTGCCTTCTGGAGCGTCGCCGATGGGCGATGTCCAGTGAGCAGATTGCTGAGCGGCCTCGAGGACTTCTTCCATACCGATCTTCGAGAAGAGCACGCCATCACCACGACGGGTGCCTTCTTTAGAAGCGTTATCGACACGGAACTTCATTGAGTCCCAGCCGGCGTTTTCACATAATTCGTCGATCGTCGATTCCATTGCGAATGCAACTTGCGGCGAGCCCGGTGCTCGATAAGGAGCGACTTTTGGCTTGTTGACGAGAACGTCCCAACCGTCGATGCGGGTGTTTGCGATTTCGTATGGAGCGTAAACACACATTGCTGCCGGGCCGATGAAGGCACCCGGGTTTGCACCGGCTTCGAACCAGATGTCGGCGGTAGCTGCTGTCAGCTTTCCGTCGGCGTCGGCTCCGAGCTTGATGATCATTCGTGCGCCTGGTGTAGGTCCGGTGGTCTCGAAGATGGCTGTTCGTTCCATGACCATCTTGACCGGTCGTCCAGACTTCTTGGAGAGAAGTGCTGCCAGCGGCTCGAAGTAGACAGGGATCTTGCCACCGAATCCGCCACCGATTTCGAGTGGTGTGACCTTTACTCGAGAAACATCTACCTGAAGAATTCCGGCGATTTGGGTTCGGGCCGGGAATGCACCCTGGGTGCTGGTCCAAACCTTGATTCGGTCTTCTTCGTCCCACGTTGCGGTTGCGTTGTGGGGTTCGATGTAGCCCTGGTGAACCATCTGCATGTTGTACTCACGCTCGATGGTGTGGGCTGCTGATGACATTGCACCTTCAACATCGCCAAATTCGTGGCGAACGTGGGCTGCCATGTTGGTGTTGGTTACATCTTCACCGAGGTCGTCACCAACCAAGTCGTCAAGGAGAATCGGAGCATCGTCTTTTAGTGCGTCGACAACGTTCGTCACTGATGGGAGAACGTCATATTCAACGACTACAAGGCGGGCAGCTTCTTCAGCTGTGTACCTATCGACAGCTGCGATTGCCGCAACCGGGTGCCCCTTGTAGAGAACCTTGGTATCGGCCATCAACTTGTTTGATGCCCATTTGAAGTTGATGTTTCCTTCACCAAGGTCGACAAGCTTGCTTTCAGCCTTCGGCATGTCATCGCGGGTGATGACTGCGAAAACGCCGTCCATCGCTTCAGCGGCCGACGTGTCGATCGACTTAATTTTGGCGTGGGCGTGCGGGCTTCGTACACAAACTCCCCAGATCAAACCGGGCAGTTTCATATCTCCTCCGTAAATCGCTCGTCCGGTTACCTTGTCGTATCCGTCGTGCCGAATTGGGCGTGTTCCGACGACTTTGTAGTCGGTTTTTGGCTCAAATGTTGCGACCATAATTTCTCTCCGGGCCCATGCCAGATTATTTGCGATAGCTGCCAGCAGTTTTTGAAGACTTGCTGGCAGCTAATTGCGATTACGTGTTAGCTGCTTGCTTTTTGCACGGCTCGGACAATTTTGTCGTAGCCGGTGCATCGGCAG
>CAVOCL010000083.1:0-7707 GCA_963694185.1 Dehalococcoidia bacterium | reverse complement strand
CATCCACACCGTCCTCGTAATCCTTCACATAAAGGACAGCCCCCGCCTCATCGAGATCACCCACCCGCAGCGGCTTGTGAATCCGATCAGCAAGCAACCAGGTCGATTCACGGCTGTTCGGCCTGATCTCCACCACGTTTTGCCCCGGATCAGCCTCACCCGAAAGATCCGCCATCGGAGGGTCAAGCCCCATCAACACGTCGTCCGCGTACACATCCCACTGCCAACCAATCGACGCAACGGTCCAACCACGGTCGAACAGAAAACCGTCACCCGGCCCTGCACTCGCAGCAGCACCCTTGCCGCTTCTATTAAACGTATCCACAACCCTGCGCCTGCCCCGATTTGGCAGCTCTACGAGCAGTCGATGCGCCGCCCGATCCGGATCCACCGGCCTCACAATCGAAAAATCAGCTGAAAACCGCACACGGCCATCGCTATCACGGGGAGCTAACTGCAAGTCGACTATCGAACTGTTCACCTCAGCCAGCGGATCAACAGCGAACGTCAAAACGGCATCGATCTGCTCATACACACCTGCGTCGCCAAATTCGCGACCATCCGCATACGGAAATCGAGTGACCTTATTCATATCGACGATTGCCATTGAATTCCTCAGTCTGTGTCAAAAATATAAATTGCGGTTTAAGTCTGGCGGGGCGATTATAGACTCGTCCACGGCAAATAGAGACAACAACTTATCGGAGACCGCATGTCACAGCCCGCTCGTCCAAACCTCGTCTACATCTTCACCGACCAGCAGCGAGCCGACACCATGGCGGCATACGGCAACGATTGGATCGACACCCCGAACCTCAACCGCCTCTCCGATCAAAGCTTCGTCTTCGAAAACGCCTACGTCAGCTCCCCCATCTGCACGCCGTCCCGCTCAACCCAAATGACCGGACTATGGCCTCACACAAACGGCTGCATCAAAAACAACATCCCGCTCCCGCAAGACGTCAAAACCTTCGCCGAATTTTTCCCTAACGACTACCACACCGCCTACTACGGCAAGTGGCATCTGGGCGACGAAGTGATCAAGCGAAAAGGCTGGGACGAATGGCACTCGATCGAAGACCAGTACCGCATCTGGAACACCGATCCAAAGCACAACGAAACCTTCAGCGACTATCACCACTGGCTCGTCGGCCTCGGCTACAAACCCGATAAAGAATCTGAGGGCGCAATGGTCTTCTCCCGACCCTTCGCCGCATCGCTCCCAATCGAACACACCAAGGCAACCTACCTCGGCAATCGCGTCTCCGAATTCATCGACAAAAGAAAAGACGAACCGTTCGCCATATGCATCAACTTCTTCGAACCACACCCGCCGTACGTCGGACCAACCGACGATCTGTACGATCCCAAAACCCTTCCGCAGTCTCCAATTTTCATGAAGAACCCGCCAGAAGATGCCGCAGGAATGCACCTGCTCATGGCCGAAGCCCAGCAGTCGAAAAGCGACTCGCCGGGGTCTACGGCGCTTGCTGAAGTTATGGGTAGAGACCTCCCACCAGAGGAAGTCGTCGGCGAAGGCCCAACTGAAAATACAGAAGCCGAGTACCGCCGAATCCAGGCGAGCTACTACGGACTCGTCACGCTAATGGACAAAGCAGTCGGCAAGATCCTCGATGCGATCGATGAAGCCGGAATCGCCGATAACACCGTGATCGTTTTCACATCGGAACACGGCGATCAAATGGGCGAACACAACATTTTCCAAAAAGTCGTCATGTACGAACAGTCGGCCAAAGTCCCCTGCCTGATGAAAGTGCCCTGGCTCGACAACCAGCGAGTACCCGGCCGCTACTCACATATCGACACGATTCCGACACTGCTCGACCTGATGGGCATCGATGTCCCAGAACACCTTCAAGGCGAATCAAAAGCACCAAAGCTCAGAAACGGTGAAACGCTCGAAGACAACGACATTTTCCTCGACTGGAACGGTCGCAGCATCGACCTTAAATTCCCGCTCACCGAACTCGAGCGAATGCGAGAAATACCACACCGTTGCGTCGTAACTGGCGACGGCTGGAAGCTGAACCTCTCAGTGGGCGATCAAAGCGAGTTATACGATCTCAACGCCGATCCCTACGAACAAACGAACCTCTACAACGACCCAACATACTCAGACCGTATCGTCGAACTAGCCAAAAAAATACGCAACTGGCAAATCAAAACCAACGACACAGCCCTAATCCCCGACGTCTACCCCGGAGCAGGCCACGTAACAGGCATGCGCTAATCGCTTGTGCCTTCTAACCCCCTCTCCCTGGGGAGCCGCGTCGCAGACTGGACCCAAGTGCGAAGGCACGCCCGGTCAAAAAAGGAGGGTGAGGGAGAAGTCGCAGCACCAGCAAATAGCCGCACAACATCGCCGCGCCCGCGCGACCCCGCACCAGATCCTTCGACTCCGAGGACTCCGCTCAGGAAATCGGTATCCCACCCACTGTCATCGTGAATTTATTTTCAGGATCTAAAACGCAGGACCACCCTAACCGCACATCCCAGCCAAAGCTAACCATCTGAACAAAACTACAACTGGCACTAAAACCATCTCACTTTGAGACAGGGCAGCATTAATGACTTTCGTGTCCAAGGCGTCCGACGACGCCCGGAGCTAAACGCTAACGCAAGCGCCAATGGCGTTACGGCAAGTTCAAATCTGTTGTCGGCGTCTCGTCCCAGTCATCCTTGCCCATACCGTCGTAATCGAACTGAACCGCACCGTCTTTAATCGTCATCTGGTTAATCAGCCGACCCTCAGCCCTCATAATTCGGTACCCAGTCGGACCCGAATCCGAAAGACCCGCCGGCCGATCCTGAAACTCCAGAATCGAAACATCAGCAAGCGCACCCGGAGTCAACGTCCCCAGCTCAGTGTGATTTATCCACTTAGCCGGCTCCCAAGTCGACCGAGCAACCACCTCAGCCATCGGCATACCCATAGCCAAGAACTTGCTCATTACCTCAGTCATCTGAGCACGAGAAGTGTGCAAACTCGAACGATGCATATCAGTAGAAATCGTGTCAGGCGGGAACCCCTGATCTAAAGCAGGCTTCGCCATCGAGAACGAAAAACTGTTGTTCCCATGCCCAACATCGAACTTGATCCCACGCTTACGCGCATCGATGTAATGCTGCTTGACCTTGCCATCGTTGCCGATCATCGGCTTACCGTAGCCAAAGCAATGAGTCGTCCCATCACCCGGCCGCAACCGCTTCAACATGTCCCCGAAAGTGCGAGTCGGCTTGGCATTCTGATCGACAAGGGCAAACGTACCTGAAAGGCGAGCCGCCTCAACCCCACGGTCAATCGACTCCCAACCCTTGCCCTGAAAATGAGCAATCTTCACACCCACAATAATGTCCGACCGCTGCTTGATCTTCGCAGCCGTGAGCTCAGCATCCATATCCTCGACATCCTGCTCGACATCGCCATCCATACCCTTACCAACGATATTAAGGAGCGCAAACACTCGAACAGCCGACTTCTTAATGATCTCGTCATTGAACTGATCAAAATTGCGCCAACCCGATCCTCCACAGTCGACCATCGTCGTCACGCCGTAAGGGAAGCACATCTCCTCTGGAAACATCGCCCCCGAAAAGACAGCCGTGTGAGCATGAATATCGATCAGCCCCGGCGTCACAAACATGCCCGACGCATCGATCACCCGTCGACCCGCCGACACTGGAATGTCCTTAGCAACCCCAGCAACCACGCGCCCGGCAATGCCAACGTCCATCACCTCATCAATACCGTTTGCGGCATCAATAACATGACCGCCCTTAATCAGCAGATCGTAGCTAGGCATATGAAGAAGTCCCTTCGAACTAAAGTGAAGTTGCAATATGGAAAAGTGGACGAACTATGAATTTAAAACAGCCCAACTGTCTAATCGCGCAACTGGCGCAGTCGTGGGTCAGTTTTATCTCGAATCCAGTCACCCAAGAAGTTCATCGACATCACGGTCAGGAAAATACCAAGACCCGGGAAGAACGAAATCCACCACGCCTCGTCCAGCGTGTCCCGACCATCGCTAATCATCGATCCCCAAGAAGGAATCCGAGAAGGTATCCCAATTCCCAAAAAGCTCAACGAAGCCTCGGTAAGAATCAAGCCACCAACTCGCAAGCTTGCAAGAACCAACAACAAGTTAGTTATGCCCGGGAAAATGTGCTTGTACATCAGTCGCAGGTCCGAAGCACCGGCAACACGGGAAGCATTCACATAATCACGTGTTTTCAAACTTAAAACTTCCGCGCGAATGTTCCGAACAAACCCCACCCACGTCAGCATGATTAACAGCACCATCATGATCAACACGCTCTGACCCAGCGTTATCGATACCACCAGTGCGATAAGTAGGAACGGCAACGCATTCCACACATCGACATAGCGCGTCATCAACTCGTCGAACAGCCCGCCGTAGAACCCGGTCATAATCCCGGCCCACGCCCCAAGAATTGTCCCGCTGATCATCGAAACGATCGCGACCATCAGCGACACCCTGGTGCCAAAAACAACCCGGCTGAACACGTCTCGCCCAAACTTGTCGGCACCCAATATGTGACGCGTCTTAATCGTGCTACCAACACGGTCGTTTTCGTAGTAATCGTCATCCCAGAAAGGACGTGCAAGGTTACTGCGGAGATCCTGCTTGTTGGGGTCGGCAGGAGCGATCAGAGGTGCGAACACAGCCAGAATCACAAGGAATATCAGCACAATAACCGGAATTACCGGCCACCTGCGCATGAAGCCCCAGAATGCCGGAAGAATACGACCAATAGAAAATCCCGATTCCGTTTCGGAAGTGTCGAGTATCACTAATCGTTCCGTCATGAATATCTAATCCTAGGGTCAACGATCGTATACAACAGGTCGGCCACAAGACTCATGAACAGGAACAAGAAGGTGAACAGAAACACCGTTCCAGTTATCAACATGAAATCATTCTGGTTCACGGCTTCAACGGCAACTCGGCCCACACCAGGCCACGCAAATATCACCTCAACCAACACCGCTCCATCAAGGAAGCCCGCCAGCAACAAAGTGGCGATCGTCAACGGCTGAATCAGAGCGTTTCGTAAGGCATGCTTCCACACCACGACACTATTCGACACGCCCTTGGCACGTGCCAACACAATGTATTCAGAATCAAGCACCTCCAGCATCGCCGAACGCGTGATCCTCATATAACCCGCCATTGGGCCCCAACCGAGCACCAGAACTGGAAGCACATAATATTTCACCTGCTCGAAGAACGGCAATCCCGCCCCGCTTCCAAACACAGGTAGCCATCCTAAATAGACAGCAAATATCCAAATCCCAACCAAACCAACCCAAAACGCCGGAAGTGATTGGCCAAATAGCGCGAATCCACGAACAAAATAATCCGTTGCAGACCCGCGTTTCAGCGCGGAAATAATCCCAAATGGAACACCCGTAACAGTGCCAAATATCCACGCAACCAATGCCAACTTGGCCGTCGCGCCCCACTTCTCACCGAGGATCCTCGTAACCGGTCGGCTCTGCTGAACGCTGTCGCCCAGATCGCCTCGAAGCATGTTCCCGGCCCATGTCAGGTACTGAAGCGCAAGTGGCTTGTCGAGGCCCCACTTTGCCTTCAGTGCACCAAGCGTTTCTGGAGAAATGAAATAGCCCGGCTGAATGAACAAATTGATCGGGTCTTCCTTGGCGTGAGCCAATCCGAATACAGCCATAGAGGCAACGATTAACGACAGTAAGGAAAATATAAGCCGACGTGCCAGGAAATTTTTCATAGAACGAGTGTCAGAAACCTAGGAATCTTCTATCTGCTAGAGCAAAAAATGGAGTGCCGGGCCGCCAAAAGCAGCCCGACACTCCATCAAAATTTCGTACTTACTTTACGAGCTTGATGAACTCGGGGTGGTGGTACGCAGCTTCACGAATGTTCAGCGGCATGTCCCATGACAGCAGCTTGTTCGGGTTTGCAAGCGCTACGTTAGGTCGAGCAACTGTACCGATAACCGGCATCCAGTGTGCGAGGAACTCAACGTTGGCGTTTCGCAATTCGTTTCGCTTGGCAATGTCACCTTCAGCGCTCATAGCAACGTAGAAGTCACAGAGCTCTTTGATTTCAATACCAATGTTGAAACCACCTCGACCACGGGAACATTCAGAGTTACCCATGACCGGCCAGTCCCAAGGAGCCTGTGGGCTCTCAGCACCAGCAGAGTGAATCCAAGGAGCTACAGCGGTTCGACCAACCAGGTTCGGCCTGTACGTCTGGTACTGAGCCTTCCATTCCTGCATGTCGATACCGAGCTCTCGCCACATACCTACAACGGCTGTACCGATTTCCTCGTCACCACGGCCAATCCGGATGAAGAAAGGCATCTCGAAACGAGTACCGTCCACAAGCGGGTATCCGGCCTGGTCAAGCATCTCACCAGCAAGTTTCGTGTCGTATGGAGTCGCCCACTTCTCTTGCCAGTTCGGGTTGTTGATGTCAGCACCGTATACGTAGTTAGGCCACGCAGCGCCGGCGAACAGTACTTCCGAAATCAAGTCACGGTCGATAGCAAGTGACAGAGCCGTTCGAACTAGTCGAGCGTTCTCCATCTCTTCTTCATGCTCGCCGTCATTTCGGCCCATCCACGGAGAATCTTTGAACGTTCCGTTGCCGAAACTGTTGTCCAACGGCGTGCCGTCGATGAAGTGCTCGCTCTCCCAGTAGTTACCTGAGAAAGAAATCGAGTGGAAGCTACCTGCTCCAGCACTGACAGTAACGAATCCAGCTTTCTGCATCGCAGTCATATTGCGAAGCGGAACCTGTGAAATGTCAACAGCACCAGTCTTCAAAGCAGCTTCTGCTACAGCTTCGTCAGGAATGGACCGCGCGATGTATATCTTCGCATCCGGTGTGATCCTGTAGTGACCTTCAACCGCTGCAAGCTCCATAACGTCATCACGTTGGTAATTCGTTACAGAGTAAGGCCCGGTTCCGATCAAGTTCTCTCGCGCCCAGTCTTCACCCTTCTGGTCGAACGCTGCCTTCGAGTGAACACCCAGGTTCAAACCTGACTGACCAAGAAGCAGTGTCTGCCATCGTGGGTCAAACGTTGCGATCGTGAATTTCACAGTCTTCGAGTCAACTGCAGTAACCAAATTTTCGCCAAGGAAGGAGATCCAGTTGGACCCACCATCAGTGGCCGATTCCGGGTTCGTTCCCGGGTTTCCTCGGTTGTACGACCAGACCACGTCATCCGCAGTCATAGCGCCGAATCCACCGTGGAACTCAACATCATCCCGAAGAGTAATCGTTACAGAAGATAGATCTGATGCCAGTTCCCATGACTCCGCAAGCAGATCCACAGCGTTACCACCAACGTCGGTCGTAAACATCTTCTCGGTAATACTGCTGCCTAGACCGCCGCCCTCTTCCGGCAAACCGGATAAGCGGAGTTCAAGTCCAGCTCGGACCTCAATTGTGCCCGACGCCGACTTCGGTGCCGGAGCAGTACCTACGTCATCAGGAACCACCGGAAGTGGTAGACCAAAGAATGTCTCGACTTCAGGAGCAGCCGTGGCATTGACCACAACTGTTTGGACAATCCGGTCTCCCTTTACTTCGACAACAACGGTTTCTACAACCGTGTCACCCTGAACCTCTTGGATGACAGTGTCACCCTTTACTTCGACAACCACGGTTT
>CAVOCL010000082.1:0-7829 GCA_963694185.1 Dehalococcoidia bacterium | reverse complement strand
GTCGAAACGCAAAAAGACGAGTACCTCACTCACCCCAAGGCGATTCACATTCACGAGCTCCAGCACGAAACCGTGCCGTTCGATGCTGCGTTCATCGCAGTGAAGTCGTACGACACTGAGTGGGCGACAACACTCATGCTCAGGTACGTCGATCCCGACCACGGTGTGTTCGTCGATTTCCAGAACGGCATCAATGACGAACGCATGGCGGCCATCGCCGGAGTGGAACGTTCTCTTGGGTGCATCATCACAATTGGTGCTGCGTGCTACGACCCAGGACGTGGTATTCGGACCGACAACTACCCGCTGGGCTTCAAGATTGCCGAGCATGATGGATCTGACACACCTAGAGCCCGGGAGCTTGTCGAAGTAATGAGTGCGGTGGCCGACGCCGAATTCTCAAGTGATCTGTGGGGCGCCCGTTGGTCGAAGCTGATGGTCAACTGCATGGCGAATGCACTCTCGGGTGTAAGTGGCTATGGCACAACCGAAGTGCGTACGGAACTTAGCCCTCTCAGAATTGGAATTCAGTTGGGTGCCGAGGTTGCTAGAGTCGCTAAGGCTCAGGGCATCAAGTTGTATTCGGTGCTCGAACTTCCAGCAGAGTCAATCATCGATGCCGCCGAAGGACGTGGGATCGAGGAGGTCGAGGCTGCGTTTATGGAGGCAGGCAAACGGGGTGGAAAAGGCGGCGTGCCGTCGTTTGGTCAGGACGTACGAAAAGGCCGACGCAACGAGATCGATTACCTGAACGGACTCGTGTCGGATATGGGTAAGAAGTTTGGCGTGCCAACGCCGTTCAATGACAAAATCGTCGAGATAGTTCACGATCTGGGTATCGACTTCAAAGGCGAACCCAAACACATCCAGCCACTGGTCGACATGCTGCCGTAGGTATCCGTTCGTAAGCTTTAGCTAATCCCGATAAAAGAGAACAAAATGACCTTCAAGATTGCGTTGGTTGGCTGTGGCGGTATGGGGCGCAGGCACGCCCACGGCTACATCGAACTTCGGAAGTATTTCGATACGGTTGAGATGACTGCTGTGTGTGACGTGCACGCCGATGTGGCGGCCACGGTTGCCGACGAAATTGGCGATGCCACCGGAAGCCGACCTGTCATCTACACCGATTTCGATGAAATGATCGCTGACGCAGATCTCGACGGCGTGGCGATCGTCACAAGCACGCCCATGCACCACCTGTTCGCCATTAAAGCGATGGAGGCGGGGCTGCACGTGATTACCGAAAAGCCGATGGGCCTAACGCTGAAGGCGTGTCGCCAAATGCGTGAAGTTTCGAATGCAACTGGAAAAGTGATGGCGGTTGCCGAAAACTATCGGCGAGATCCGATGAATCGGCTAACCCGAGCATTGATTGAAGCCGGAGCAATTGGCACGCCGTACTTTGCTCTCGATATCGGAGTTGGCAGCTCGAACGGCGCGGTCATGCACAGCACTGTATGGCGGGCGAAGAAGGAACAGGCCGGCGGCGCACCGTTGGACGCCGGTGTTCACAACGCCGATATGCTGCTCTATTTATTAGGTGGAGCGAATACCGTTTTCGCTGAAACTAGTATCAACGAATCGCAACGCACGCTTAGGCCGATGAGCGAAGTCGCACCGGGTCTGGCAGCAATGTACGACCACCGCAAGGAAGACGGATACTCGACCGGGGACGCTGTTGAGCAGACGGCCGTTGATACAGCATTTGCGACCATCAGGTTCAAGTCGGGGGCCATCGGTCAGCTGCTGATGACGGATACTTCACATGGCCAATCGCTAGGCGTTTCGACGATATCTGGCAGCGAAGGGACGATGTATCGACCTCAGAGCCGATCTGGTGAATCACCCAGAATCGTTCGCGCCGACGGTACCGAAATCACTGGCGATGCACTGCTTGATCTGGTTCCAGAGTTCGAACTGGACGACATTACTTCGACGCTATGGAATGGTGCAAAGCGCATCAGTTCATATGAAATGAATTTTCAAGATATCGATTCGAAAATTCTTGCGTACGAATATCTCGATATGGTTCAGGCTGCGGAATCGGGTGGTCAGCCGGAAGTTGGCCCGCAAGAGGGCATGGATGCGCTGGCTCTTGCCTACGCGATGATGGAATCGGGAGTAAGTGGCATGCCCGTTACGGTTGAAGACGTGGCTGAGGGCCGGGCATCGAAGTTCCAGGACGACATCGATGCCGAAATGGGTATTTGAGTTAGAGGTCAACGCTCTCCCTTCCGTATTGCTCCGGGCGTCATCGCATGACTTGGTCGCGCGTCGCCATCACGGAAGGGAGGGAGGATAGGAACCGCGAATCCAGCTCTAATCGAGCGAAGCAGAATCACCGTAGGCCGATTTTAGCTTTGCGAACTCTTCGTCGGTCAGAGTTCCGTCGAGGGCCCCAACGTTTGCTTCCAGATGAGCAATGCTCGATGTGCCCGATATCACCGTGGTTACATCTTCAGGTTCTGCAGCGAATTGATACCCCTTGCGAATCAGCTCTGAGGCCTCACCGCCTGAGAGCCAATCGAGAGTGTTTCCGCCTGCAGCTTCGCCCCACTCGGTCATTCGTTCGTTCAGTTTTTCGGGACGAGTAAGTGTGAGTCGGACGGGCGCCATGTTCAGCACGCCCGTCGATGAGTCCGCGGCCACTGGTAGCGCGTTTTTAGCAGCCCACTGGTTCATGATTCCGTATTTCAGCATCACCGAATCCCAAACATCGGGGTGACGCTGCATGGCGACCGACATTCCTTCGTGTTTCGGATCCATCGTCAGCATTTCCGTCACGCCAAGAAACCGAGTCTTGCCCTGCTCTTTAAGTCGCAGCATCGTCGGGATGTACATCTCGGCGACCTGGTCGTAGTTTTCTGGAATCACGCCGTGGATCTGGAAAATATCGACATAATCGGTGTTCAGGCGTTCAAGGCTCTGTTCGAGCGAGCGGATTATCACGTTTGGATCGGTAACAACGCCATCGGCAAGCCGGTACGACCATTTCGTTGCTACGAGATACGAATCGCGTGCGTGCCCGTCTAAAGCACGACCCAGCATCCCTTCTGCCTCGTCGTAAGCTTCAGCCGTGTCGAACAGGTTTACTCCCAGTTCAATCGCCCGATTTATTAGCGCTTTTCGCCCTGCATCGTCCACGCCCGTGTTCGCACCGAACTTCGATGGCCCACCGGTTCCGTAGCTCAGGAGTGAAACGTCTGCGCCGGTGTTACCAAGTTTTCTATATTGCAATTTTTATTTGGTTTTCTTAGTACTCGAGGATTGCGCGACCAAGTATTTTGCCGCTTTGTAAGTCGTCGCACGCTTCGTTGATCTGGTCGAGATTGTATCGCTTCGTCACCAGCTTATCGAGCGGGAACTTGCCTTCTTTGTACAAGCGCAAGTACATATCGAAATCTTTGTCGGGGTACGTGGCCCCGAGCGACCCACGGTACTGACGCTGATGCATCATGAAATGCCCCGGCCAGAGGGTCATTTCCGGACCCGGCATGCCGATCATCACCGCCATACCGCCAACATTGTCGGCACCGGAACCGCCGCTGCGGGTTACCGGGAGAATCTGTTCGTTTGTGATGCGAAGACCAACGGCATCGAAGGCGTAATCGACTCCGCCTTTGGTCATTTCGATAATCGCCTCGATCGGGTCGACCTTGCTTGAGTTCACCGTGTGGGTGGCGCCAAACTGCTTTGCAAATTCGAGTTTTTCATCGTCGATATCAACGGCAATAATCGGGTAGGCGTTTACCACGGCAGCCATCGTTATTGCCGACATTCCAACTCCGCCAACGCCGAATACGGCAACCGATTCGCCGGGGCGTACTTTGGCTGTGTGAGTTACGGCTCCGGCTCCGGTGAGAACTGCGCAACCGACGATAGAGGAGAGGTCACGCGGGGCATCATCTGCGACCTTGACCGCATATCCGCCCCAAACAATCGCATCTTCGCCCCATGTGTAGGTTGACCCTTCGAGTGGCTGCTCGTTCCACGTTACCCCACCTGAAGGTGCACGCCAACGACCCTGAACTGGCTCACGTGGAACCCACGTAACGATCGCCGCATCGCCTTCTTTAAGGTGGGTGATGTTGGATCCGATTTGCGTTACGATGCCGAATCCTTCGTGGCCAAGAAGACCCGGTGTAGGGGTTTCCGGGTTGTGCATCTGGTGCAGCTGTGAAGCGCAGACGCCGCTTGAATAGAGCTTGACGACAACCTGATCGGGCTGAGGATCTGGAATATTGACCTCATCGACGATCAGTTCTTTGCCGTGCTCGACATGGATAGCGGCTCTGCTTTTCATCGTTGCCTGTTCCTCTGCCGGTTAGATACACAACCGGCTAATTAACGCGTTTTCACACGAAGAATTCGAATAGGACGCAAGTTTAGCATCGGGCAGCGCGAGGGCGTGCCGTTAGTCGATGCCATGTGCAAATGATTCAGGCTAGCGTGTAAATGCGGCTAGACCGATGAAGTTCGCGTCTGGGCCCAATTCTTCTTCTATACGAAGTAGCTGGTTCCACTTGGCAGTGCGTTCGGATCGGGTGGTGGAGCCGACTTTGAACTGAGGGGCCGCTGTGCCGACCGCTAGATCGGCAATGAATGCATCTTCCGTTTCGCCAGAACGTGCCGATACAACTGGGATGTAGTTGGCTGCTACGGCCGCATCGATCAGGTCGATAGTTTCGGTTAGAGTGCCGATCTGGTTCAGCTTTACGAGTACTGAGTTTGCTGTGCCCGATTCGATGCCCCGGCGCAGACGTTCAGTATTCGTAGTGAAAAGATCGTCGCCAATTAGCTGCACGTTTTTGCCGCACTGCGACGTCAATGCATGCCAACCGTCCCAGTCGTCTTCGTCCAGACCGTCTTCGATAGAAACTATCGGGTATGTCTTGATCCAGTCATCGAGCAAGTTTGTAAGATCTGATGAAGACAGCCGAATGCCTTCGGTTTTCAGAACATATTCGCCATCGACGTAGAACTCCGTAGCAGCGACGTCCATGGCGATTGCGATGTCTTTGTCACGCCCAGGCACAAGCCCGGCGTGTGCGATTCCTTCGATGATTACATCGAGAGCTTCTGTGTGGGATTTCAGGAACGGTGCGAGCCCACCTTCATCGGCCACAACATGGCTGGGGTGCCCTTTTTCAGTGAGGACTTTGGCGATCGCTTCCCGAACCCTGAAACTCCATTCGAGCGATGTTCTGTAGTCGGGAGCACCTACGGGAGTAATCAGAAAATCCTGCATGTCGAGATTATTCCCGCCATGCGCACCACCGCTGATCATGTTTACCGTAATCATTGGAAGTCTTGGTTGTGCGGCAGTGGAACTCAGATCGTTGATGTGCCTGTACAACGGCAAGTTACGGCTGTTAGCCGCAGCGCGCGAGTTGGCGAGAGAGACTCCCAAAATGGCGTTGGCGCCGAGGTTGGACTTGTTCGATGTGCCATCGAGATCGAGCAAAATGTTGTCGATATCTCGCTGGTTCGAGCTGTCGGCTTCGGAAGCAATGAGTGCTGGTCCAAGGACATCGTTTACGTGACTCACGGCCAGCGAAACGCCAAATCCGTTGTATCGGCTGGCGTCTCCGTCGCGCAGTTCAACGGCTTCGTGCTTTCCTGTTGACGCTCCAGAAGGAACCATCGCTCTGCCGAACGATCCGTCTCTAAGGCGAACGTCGACCTCTACCGTTGGGCGGCCTCGTGAGTCGAGAACTTCACGGCCATGTACTGATTCGATTGTTGAATTGCTGCTCATAGTTGTTCTAGTTCGCTGTTAGCTGGCGATTGCCGATCGTATCTTCGATGACACGGTGAATGCACTCGTTGCCTTCTTCAAGAAGTCGGTAGGCCGTTGCTCGTACGGAATCTCGGTCTGATTCGCTGAGATATTCGACCCGTGAAAGGCCATCGACTCTCGCCAGGAGCAGACACGGGAGAAGGAGGGTCGTGTCTCGCTCTAGGCGAGCAGTTGTGATAGTTCGTGTTTGAGATTGACATTTATACCCGGTCCAGAAACTTCGAACTGCCGTCAGGAAATCGGGTCGAAGGGAGGGCGCATAGTGAGCGTCGATCACAAGATGACTGATGAAAAACGCCAGATCGAAGGCCGGGTTTCCGATGTGTGCAACCTCGAAATCCAGCACCGTTATTTGTGGGTTTGTAGTTCGAATGAACAGATTCTTGGGAGCGAAATCACCGTGAACCAGAGCTGTTCGATGTGATCGCAAGCTTTCTGCTGCGGTCGTCAATTTAACCGCCCACATCGGTTTCCCTTTGGCGGCGTGAACGAAGTAAGGATTTATTCGCAGTTCGTTCAAGTGAACCAGATCGTCAAGTAACTCGAAGTCCGAACTGTTAGGAACCGCAGTGTGCATACGAGCAAGCGTTTGGCCAGCGATACGGGCGTGATCGGCCATGACCATTCCGGAATCGATCGCCGACTGCCACACCGTTGCGGGTCGCTTTATCTCTTCGATTCCGATGATGAAGTTTTCTTCATCAATGAACAAAAGCCCGGGGACTTCCGCTTCGCCAAGAACCTTGCTGTAGGCAGCAATAGCGGCGGCTTCACGAAAAATTCTGGCACGGTCGGCCAGCCATTCGCCTTGGACGTTCAACTTGCCGAGCGACTGCTTTACGACCAGCGACTGCTTCTCGGTTTTGACCAGCACCGTGAGATTCGAAACCCCACCTTCGAGAATAGTTACTTCAGCTGGGCGGCTGGACTCTTGCGTGGCAAGATGCCCGTTTTCGAACAGGTATCGAGCTACGTTATTTGCGTTGAGTTCTATCAAGTGAATCGACTTAACTTACGCTACACTACTGTTGTATTACTTTCAAGTGGGAGAGCTTCACAATTCAGTCGCACGGAACAGATGCCGATAACGGTAACTCGGATCCCCGGGTAGCCCGTTCGAAGGCCAAAATACTCAGCGCTGCCGCCGATATCCTCACCACTCAAGGCGCAGGGTTCGCAACGATCGAGCGGGTGGCATCCGAAGCCGGCGTGGCAAGAACTACGGTTTACCGTCACTGGAGCACGCGTGGCCAGCTGTTGATGGACGTATTTGAAATGATGGCCGAAACGGCTCCCGAAGCGAATTCCACCGATCTTCGAACCGGGCTGATCGAAGTGGTGACAGAACTGGCATGGGCACTGACTAAATCACGTCGTGCCAAGATGCTTCCTGCACTGATTGATGCTGCTGAGAGAGACGTTGATGTTGCTGAACTCCAGGCTCGACACACCAGCATGCGACGTGCACCGATGCGCAAGGTAATTACGCTGGCGCAGGAACGGGGCGAGATTCCCGCAAACCTCGACCCTGAGGTTGCGACCGATCAGTTAAGTGGTCCGCTGTTTTACAGGCGACTCATCACCCACAGTGCCATTACGAGCGAGTTCGTCGAAGAGATCGTCGACTCAGTTATCGCTGGGTGGCAACGGGATGCGAAGTAGTCGATTGCTCAGTTATTTGAACCACAACACCTGCCAACGATGATCGATTTATTTCCTCTTGATGCTTCGATTGGTCAGCTGATATTCCTGGGCGCATTCACTCTGGTAATTGCGTTTATCGCTGGGATGGTTGGCGTTGCGCTGGGTGCGGTGCGATTGCCGGTGATGTTCATACTTGGGTTCAATCCTGTAATCGCAGCCGGAACGAATATCGGCGTAACTATTCTTGGCGGGGCGGCGGCATCATGGCCACACTGGCGCGAAGGGAGAGTGGTTGGGCGAGTAGTGTTGGTGATCGGCCTTCCAGCGATCATTGGGTCGCTGCTCGGTGGGTTCTTCGCTGATGGCGTCAAGTCGTGGGTGC
>CAVOCL010000081.1:0-7844 GCA_963694185.1 Dehalococcoidia bacterium | reverse complement strand
CGGTGATGAACTCGCCGGGTGCGCCAGCGAGGTCGTGGGTCGAGTTGTCGACCTTAATACCGGAGAGAATATCCTTGTTGGCAAGCACTTCTACGAAGCTCTTTCCCGAATCGTCTGACTGGCGGATTGTCTCGTCGTACATGATTACGCCAGAGATATAGTCACTGATATCGGGAGTCTGGAACAACAGCTGTCGCCAGAGTCGGCGGGAATCAGATGTCGACTCGACATTAATGCTGTCGAGACGCTTGGTCATCGTTCCGGTGCTTTCGTCGGCAGCCAGAATACCCTTCTTGCGGGCAACCATCTTCAGTGCGATTGAGTTCAGTTCAGCAGAGGCCATGTACGGCGTTCCTTATAGTCCAAATAAAAAAGAGTTCTAATTGAATTTAGCTCTGCATTGGCCGTTCGGCAACGGTAATCGGTTAAATGAACGTTATATGAGTCGCCGGAAGGCGTGAATTCGCCGTTAACTAGAAAGACCGACGAAAGATCGCCGGTCTTTCTGAATCAGATTCGATGAACTGCTACATCGCTCCGTGCTGTTTGAACAGCTGAGCAAGTAGCGCAATGCCTTCGGCGTTCTTCTGTACGGATTCAAAGGCGAAGCAGAGTCGAGCGCAATTTTGACCTATTCGGCCAGATCCATCGGCTTCAAACGCCACCCCAGCAACGTAGCCAACACCCTGTTCGAACACTTTGTCGCGAATGCTTGAAATGTCAGATCCCTCAGGCATTGTCAGCCACACGTAGCAGCCGCCCTCCGGAGCCGACCATGTGGCGCCTATACCGCCGAAATGCTCTTCGAGTGCTGCGGTCATTGAATCGCACTTGGCCTGAAGCATCGGGTTGAAGTTATCGCGATGAGATTCGAGGTTGTTTCTCAGGTAGCCCTCGATTGCAATCGCAGCGAACTGGTTAGGACCACTGCCAAGCTTGAAGCTTAGAGCCCTGCGCATCAGTTCAGGAGATGCTGTGAAATAGCCGAGACGAAGTCCGGGAGCCAGCAGTTTCGAAAATGAAGCTACGTATACGACGATTCCAGAGTCATCAAGCGCTCGGAACGCTGGCTGCACATCGCCCTTATAACGAAGGTCGACGTAGCAGTCGTCTTCAAGTATCGGCATGTTGTGGCGGTGAGCAATTTCGAGAATAGCTTTGCGTCGTTCGCCAGACAAAGTCGAACCCATTGGGTTCTGGTGTTCGGGAATTGTGTACAGGTACTTCGGCTTCTCACCGGCTGCAGTTAGAGCGATGATCTGTTCTTCTAACTTCTCGGGAATGATCCCGCCCTCGTCCATCGCTACACCACGGACATCCGCTTCGAATCTTCGGAGTTGTGAGGTTGTTCCCATGTAAACAAACTCTTCGGCGAGAACTACGTCACCAGGATTCGTCAACGCCTGAATTACAAGGCCCAGTGCTTCACCGGAACCGTTTGTTAGTGCAATCTCATCGGCAGTTACGCTGAATCCACGGTCAGTCTCAAGTTTTTGCGCTGTGTACTCACGTAGCTCAAGTGCGCCTAGCTGATGTGGGTAGTAAGCAAGTTCGGCGAGAACTTTGGTGGAGTTGGTATCGACAGCAGTTTGAAGAGACTGGATCAGACCGTCCAGTGGAAGTGTTTCTGGTGCTGGGTATGCTGTTGCAAAATCGTATTTCGCGTGAACTCCCGGATTCAGCGCCGTATCTACCGATTTCTCTGAGTAAAGAGTGTCGTAACTAAAGATTTCCACCATGTTTGCAGGTCCCAATCGCGGCTCGGCCGCTGTCATGTCTATAAGTCAGGCGGGTGAAGCTTACTGCCGCTTTCGCCCAACCGCAAAGCCCTAGTGACCCGATTGGTCGATTTAGCTGTTATACATTGCGCCAGTGCGTCGCAATTTGGCGAAATCAGAGATTTGAACTGCGTTTTGCGCAGATAGGAGAACCCCACATGCGCGGAGTCGCTTTCCATGGAAACAGCCTGGCAGAGGTTATCGACTACCCGGACATTGATCCCGGGCCCGAGCAGGTGCTGATCAAACTCCGATCATCTGGGCTGTGTGGATCGGATTTCGGTCGCTATCGGGGCGATGTTCCTAACGAGTACAACGGTGAGCTTCGGCGCCCCGGTCACGAGCCGTGTGGTGAAATTGTTGAGCTTGGACCTAACGTCAGTGGACTCAAAGTTGGCGATCGCGTTATTCAGCACCATTACGAAGGGTGTCGTGAGTGCGAGTACTGCCTCACCGGTTGGCAGCAGCTATGCCAGGTAACCGATAAGAAGGAGTACTACGGAGGATCGATGCACGGTGGTCACGGCGACTACATGGTTGCTCATCAGTCGACCTGCGTTGCCCTACCCGACGAAGTCGCATACGAAGTCGGGGCGTATCTCGCCTGTGGAGCGAGTACGGCATTTCAGGCAGTGAAGAAACTGGAAGTTTCGGGTTTGGATGTACTGGCAGTTTTCGGACAGGGACCTGTGGGACTTGCTGCAACGATGTTCGCTACCGTAATGGGCGCTCGAGTCATCGCTGTGGATATCGCGCCCGACCGGCTCAAGATGGCTGCGAATTCTGGCGCATGGGCGACTGTGGACGCTTCGAACGACGATGCACCCGAGCAGATTCGGGAACTAACCCACGGAAACGGCGCCGACGCCAGTCTGGAAGCAGCCGGATTGGCAACGACGCGAGTGGCTGCTGTGGAGTCGACAAAGATCTTCGGTCGCACTTGCCTTGTTGGGGAAGGAGGCGAGGTTACTTACCAGCCGACACCTCACATCATTCACCGCCATCTAACACTTATGGGATCGTGGACATTTTCGACCTTTGGACTCGCCGGAGCAGCCAGATTCACTGCTGAACGCAACGTTCCGCTTGGATCGGTCATAACATCGAGGTCAAATATCGAGCAGGCACCAGAGGCATACGAGAAGTTTTCATCGGGTGTTGCGGGCAAGTTCGTAATCAATTGGGATTAGACTAATAATTCTAGTTTTGAACTGAAAAACCACCAGTACCCAGCCACATACCCACACCTTTCCCAACGATATCCAGCCTGCATTTTTGCGGATTTCGTAATCGATTTTTGCTACCCCCCTTTTAGATTGGGTGCTCAATGTCGTACAATAGAAGGTCGGTTGAAGTGATAAATGTGTTCGCACTAGTTCTGGGAAACCTGAAGTCGGTGCACTAGGCATCGCTTTTGTTTCAGATCGCATCTAAAACTTGAGTGTCTGCCACCATTCTCAACTTGCGTAAACCCCCGCAGTTTAAGCGGGGCAGGTAGCGCGAGCGGCACTAGTACGAATGACCTGAGATTGGAATATCTGTCCGGATATCCGATAAGTCTAGGTACGGGTAGCAAATACCCGAAAGGAACAAGCGTTGGTCCAAAAGCGACGAACATCCCGCGTCAATGACGTCAACTCCGCCCTTGAGGGTGAAGACGAGTATCAACCCGCCTTCACTCGCATGGAAGGTAACGAAGACGAAGCAAACCAGGTCACGGAGAGCAGTGCAACAGCTGTAACCCGTTCTGAACTGGATATGTGGGAAGCGGCACGAGCGTCTGACTCGGCAACAAGCATCACGAACGCACTCCAGAACGAAGTACAGGAATCGGAACTCACCGAAGACACTGTACGAATGTATCTGCGAGAAATCGGTCGCGTTGCCCTTCTAACTGCAGCTGATGAAGTTGTGCTTGCACGAGCAGTTGAGCTTGCTCAGCGACTCGAAGCAATTGAGAAGGAAATTCAAGGCGATATCGAAGTCGGCACACCCGACCCGTCCACTATCATCACAGACATCCTGACCAAGCTTGGTCCGGTTGGCGACACAGCATCTGCCGTAGCCAAATACCTGGGTCTTGAGACCCCGGTCACTCTTGGCAGGGCTCTTGCCGACCCCGATCTTCGTGCACTTGTCGATGGCAAGCGCGAAGACGAGTTGATCAACTATCTCTCAGACGCACTCGGCGTTGAGCCGGATGAAGCGCACAAGCTGGTTGTTGAACTTTCAGTTCTCAGCCGACTGCTTTCGGCAGACATGGTCGGAATACTGGGTCTCGACCCGGTCTTGAACGATCTGCCTGACGACATCGTAAATCCAAAGTTCATCGCTGCCTTACAGCCACTGACTCCCGTTTTGAGCGCGCACCTTATGCGTGTTCGGGAAGAGGGCGAAAAGGCACGACGTCACTTGGGCGAAGCAAACCTTCGACTTGTGGTGAGCGTTGCCAAGAAGCACCTCAACCGTGGTCTTTCGATGCTCGACCTGATTCAGGAAGGCAACATCGGTCTGATGCGTGCCATCGAGAAGTTCGACTTCCGCAAGGGTTTCAAGTTCAGCACGTACGCAACGTGGTGGATCCGACAGGGAATCACCCGAGCGATCGCCGACCAGGCACGAACGATTCGTATTCCTGTTCACGTTGTAGAGACGTTGAACAAGATCATGCGAGCACGTCGTGAGCTTGGACAGCAGCTGAACCGAGAGCCAAAGGTTGAAGAACTCGCTGAGCGAGTAGAGCTTTCAGTCGAACGTGTATCTGAAATTCTTCAGATGTCCCAAGAACCTGTATCTCTCGAAACACCAATTGGTGAAGACGGAGAGAACGAGCTTGGTGACTTGATTCAGGACAGTAGCGCACCGGCACCAGCCGATGTCGCAGCACAGTCATCCATGCGTGAGCAGGTCGACCGTGTTCTCAGTCATCTGCAGGATCGGGAACGACGTGTTCTTGAACTCCGTTTCGGACTGTTCGATGGTCGCCCCCGAACTCTAGAAGAGATCGGTGGTGAGTTGAACCTCACTCGTGAGCGCATTCGACAGATCGAACGCAAGGCACTTGGCCGACTCCGTGGTGATGAACACGTTGCAGAACTTCGTGAGCTTCTAGCCTAGTCGCTGACTAAAGCGTAAATATAAAAGCCCCAATCCGGGAAATCGGGTTGGGGCTTTTACTTTTAATCTCTTGGACATCTGGCTGATTCGGAGTGTGATCTAAAGCTCGCCGCCCAGATTGAAGTCGGCTGGTGCGCTTACGAGCGTTAATCTTGCCTTACCGAGAATCGTCGATTGAATCCGGAGCGGAAGCCGTTCGAGAATGCGCATTGGCAGTGGGCCGTTCGATATTTCCTGTGCGTACCAGCGGGAGGCAAGGCGTCTTGTCTTCAAATAACGAGAAACCTTCGATAGTTTCGATTCAGCTGCGTTGTTAATGGCCAGAGCGAAATTGAAACTACCGTCAAGGCCCATCCTTCGAGTATTTCCGCCACCCAGTTTGAGCACACGAGCGTTCAATCTGACCAGCCATCTGGACCAGTCGAGTGCATACAAACGGGTGCCTGCATTCACTGAACCAGCAACCGCAGCGGCCGTTGCTCGGTATGTGGCGGCATGATCGGCGTGACCGTAGTCGCCGTACGCAGAGTGAGTGACGACGATATCGGGGTTCAGTTCAGTTAGGCGACCGACGACACGAGCAGCAAGGTCAACTATGGGGACTAGTGACAGTGCGGTATCGAGTCGAACGCCGGTTTTGAATTCAAGGCGGCCTTCTGCATCGTCGGGCCACATCGCACCTTCGCTATATCTAAGCGTTTCTACCGACACCACGCCCAGATCGTCGCAAGCGTTGCGCAGTCGATCGGTTCGATCATCATCGCCTGGTGCAAGGCACAACACACTCACCTCGTGGCCATCTGCAACTAGCTTTGCGATCAACGCTCCTGCAAGCAGAGTCTCGTCATCCGCATGTGCAAAGACCATCAGGATTTTCTGAGCCATGAAACCGGAAATACTCATTCACTCGACTCTGCTTCGTGTTTGATTTCCGACAACCATGAGCTAGTCATGTTTTTAATAATTCCACGGGGGTAGACGAGTCTGATTGGCAGCAAGTAGTTGGAGAAGTGTTTGTTGTCGGACACCCGGCACCCTTTAGATTCAGACTCAACTGAGATAGACCGTACCGCAGTGATAGTGAACTTGGTCGACTTCCCGGCTATTACTCGAGTAAGGGTCACAAAAAACGGGACTTTTCTACCGCCAATCCGGAGCGTGAATCCAAACTGGTGTCCGCTCATCCATTCCCCTTCACCTGGGGCGTCGAACACGGCCACGCATATTGTCGACCACTCTGGCCAGCGGCTGGCCTCATTGATCAACTTCCACACGCGTTCGGCCGGAGCATCTACATAAATGCTCGAAGTCAGATCGAATTTGAAGAGTTTGTTTATAAAAATGGAACTGGAATCCCGGCAAACGTGAGAAACTTGCGGCTTGCCTGCCCCCAAAGTAATCACTGATCCAATCGAAAACAATGCCCGAATCTACTGAATCTTCCACAGACGTACTGCGCGGATCTGGCCTGCGAGCCACGCCGGCTCGAAGGGCCGTCATCGACGTACTGCGTGAGACCCATAATCACATGACCGTTTCTGAGGTGATCACGGCACTGGCAGGAGGCGGGGCGAAGTTCGATCAGTCTACGGTTTATCGAGTACTCAGTGATCTCGGCGGAGTAGGCCTTGTCGCAGAATCGCGACTAAGCCCCGGCGATACGGTATTCGAGTGGATCAGCCAGTCGAATCACCACCACCTTCAGTGCACGGAATGCGGGCGCACTTTGCCGCTCGACGACGAACTTGTGCAGCAGTTCATATCGAAGGTGCACGAGCGTCACGGTTTTCATGTGAACGCCACGCATCTGGTGCTATCGGGAATCGAGCACGACTGTCCGGGGGCATAGTCGATCACGCTATCGGCATCGACCCATCCGAACTAAATCAGGCTGAACTTTGTGACCCTTTGGCCGCCACCCGGTTCTCCGATTTCAGCGATGTACAGGTTGCCCTGCGAGTCGAACGCTCCGCCGTGTGCGGCGATAGTGGCATCGGGGTTACCGCGCCAGCGAGTGATCAGTTCGCCATCTAACGTCCAGATCGAAACGCCGTTGCCGCCGCCCTGCTCGACAACGTAAGCAATGTCACCGTCGAAGAAGATGTCACCGGGGCCAACAACGTCAGTCCACTCGGTCAGATAGTTGCCATCGACATCGAATATTTGGATTCGATTGTTCTCGCGGTCGCAGATGTAAATCTTGTTGTTCTTATCGACTCCAACCTTGTGAAGAATCGAGAACTGTCCGGGGGCTGTTCCACCCTCGCCCCACGAATGCTCAAGCTGGCCATCAGCACTGAACCGGTGAACCCGACGGTTTCCATAGCCATCAGAAACAAATAACCGACCATCAGTTGCGACCGCTAGGCCGGTGGGGTTGTTGAACGGAGAACCCTGCTCGTTGGTGCTGGTGACCGTGATCGCAGCATAGCCGTGGGTGCCAAGCTCCATAAGCACATCGCCGTTTTCGTTGTGCTTCGTCACCTGATGAGTTTGGTGATCGGCGAGCCAGATATTGTCATCTTTATCGATCATGAGTCCGTGCGGCACCCGAAACTCACCCTTATCGAGTCCCAGATCGCCCCACGAGCCGATGAAGTGACCATCGGCAGTCCAGCAGGTAACCGGATGCTTCGAGCGGCTGAATAGCCACACACGGCCCTGAGAGTCGACTCCAACGTCAGCACACTGCCCCAGTTCCCAGAACGCCGGCTTGTGACGCAACCAGTCTCGGTCTACCTCGTACTTAAATTTGCCTTCGCCAACTGTAGTCATAAGTTCGCCACCATACGGATACTTGGTTCTGGATCGCGCAAAATCATCGCAGGCTCGCCACGCTAGACCTCCTGACGTAAGCTGTCAACGAACCTACGACCGGTCCGTTGCGATGCGCGACCAGGTCACGCTAGTGACGCCCTGAGTCTGACGAAAGATATCTACTATCAAAGA